>CAZYDC010000513.1:0-3806 GCA_964646065.1 uncultured Planctomycetaceae bacterium
CTTATGTAACTGACTTATCGCTTATCTTCATGCCATTCGTGACTGTCCCTAGTTTAATTCGCGACATTCGCGTTATGCCTCTTTGAATGCCGCATCGAATTGGGGTGAACCGTATCTTCCCGCTCGCGCGACCTCGTCGGCCATCGCGTCTAGGTTTTCCTGGCGATACGGCACGCCGTGGCTGGGTGCGGCGATGAAACCGCCGCCGGCGGCGAGTTGGCGGATGCGGAGGCGGACCTCGGCCCGGACGTCGTCGGGGCTGCCGCGGTCGAGCACGTAGCTGTCGATCGCGCCGTAGAACGTCAGCCGCCCGGCGAACTTTTGTTTGAGCGCGGCCAGGTCGTTGCTGGTCGGTTGGCAGGGGTGCCAGACGTCCAGCCCCATATCGACCAGGTCGCCCAGGATCGGCCCGTTGCATCCGCAGGAGTGCTGCACAACCATCATGCCGGCGTCCTTGGCCTGGCGGTACAGCGCCGCCAGGTGCGGCTTGATGAACTCGCGCCACGAGGCCGGGCTGATCAGCATCCCGTCCTGCCCGCCGTAGTCGTCCGCGAAGATGACGGCCTGGCAACCGGCGGCGATGTGCCTTGCGACCATCTTCGCTCGCACGGCGGCGATGCGGGCGAAAAGCTCCTTGAGCCGCTCGGGGCTTTCGTAGAAAGCCACCATCAACCCTTCCATTCCCATGAGCATCCATGCCCGCTCGAAGAGCGTCTCCCCCACCCGCCCCATGAGCATGAACTCTTCGTGTGACGCGGGCGTCCCGCCCGCGTGTGTCGCGGACATCTTGTCCGCGTCTTGCTGTTGCTGTTGCTGTTGCTGTTCTTGCTGCTTTTCTGGAGAAGACAAAGAAGAAGAAAAAGAAGAAGAAACGATCAAAGACGCGGGCGGGACGCCCGCGACACGAGAGGCCAACCACTCGCGGGCGATTGGCTGGTACGGCGCGTCGCCGAAGTCCGGCATCGCCAGGAGATCCAGATCGTCCAGCGATTTCAGCGGGTGCTCGACGGGATAGGCGCCGACATCCTTGTTGGCGACATCCCACCGCACGCCCCAGGCATCCAGGCCCGGAGCGTCCGGCCACTCGACCACGTCGAAGGTGATCTCTCGCAAGGTACCGCCCAGGCCAAGCGGAACGTACTCGGGGTGGTCGTGGTGAATTACGCGGAGCAAGTTTTCTTTGGGAGTCATGCTGTATTTCCAGAAGGGTAATCGGTAATCCGTAATCAGTAATCGGGAACGACAAAGAACCGAGTCTTTTCTTCACCGATTACCGATTACTGATTACCGATTACACTGTCTTGTCACACCGTCGCCGCGAACTTTTTCACAAGGTCATCCATCTTCCGCGCCGTCCCCTCATCCAGTCGCGGCTGGACGGAGGCGATTTTTTCCTTGGCGATCTGGCGGGCCTTGTCCAGCACCGTCGGCGCACCGGCCGCCTGCCAGGAGCCCAGCATTCGCCGCTCGAAAATTTTCGGGCACCAGTAATCCTTGCGGAAGTTGGCCATCGTCAAATCGCTGGTGAAAAAGTTCCGCGTCTCCAGCCCCTCGCGAATCGCCGTCAGCGTGTCGGCGCCGTTGTCGAAGTCAAAGCCGTTCATGAACCGCTCGACGCCGGCGAGGATTTCCATGTCCAGCACGACCTGCTCGAACGAGAACGCGTCGTCCACGGAGATTTGGCCCAGGTCGCAGAAGTGCCTCGCCCCGGCCAGAGCCCCCATCAGGGCGCACATGGTTTTTTCGGAAGCGGCCTGCTCGTCGTGCCACTTGGCGATGGTCCGCATCGCCCCGCCCATGCTCCGCACGCCCGTGACGTAGGAGCCGACCTCGAAGCCCATGTTCAGCAGCAGAATCGACTCGGGCGAGCTGAAGTTCACCGTGCCGAATCGCATGTCCACCCCCACGGCCGTCATCGCCGAGCACAGCGGCGTGCGCTCGCCCGCCGTCAGAATGTCCACCAGCACGCTGCCGCCCAGCGTCTCGGCCACCGACTGCGCGAGCACGGCCTTGAACGACAGCGGCCCCGTTCCGCCCAACGTCGGGATGGGTCCGGGGTCGATGGCCATGGCGGCCATTTCGGGCCGGCCGAGCATCTTGTACACCAGGTCCAGCGTGTCGGGGTTGAAGGTCAGCGGGCTGATGCCGAACTCGATGAAGGTGTAAGGCGGCTTGACGCCGGCAAGCGTGCCCAACTCGTACAGCGCCTCGATCTCGCGGACGGTGCTCGAAACGCCGCCGCCGGTCTGGTCGGTAAACTTCCACGACTCCTTGGCCATCGTCAGCGACTGCAACCGGCCGGGAATGTCGTTGGGGCAGATCGGCGCGCAAATCTTTCGGCCTTCGATGTTCAAGGCGGTCAGCAACTTGGTGGCGTCAATCATGTCCGCCAGCGTGCCCAGGCGCATCTTCTGACTGTCCATGTCGATGACGTTGATGCACGTCCAGGGCCCGACGGCCTTGAGTTTGACCCTCTCCCCCTGAGGGAGAGGGTGGCCCGAAGGGCCGGGTGAGGGCAGGCCGGGTGAGGGCTGGCCGGGCGAAGGCGGCTGGACCACAGTTTGAGATTTCTGCGTATGTTCGCGCGCGGGGTCTATTCGGCCTCGCACCTTCTGGCGAATCTTTTCGATATGCTCGCGGCAGAGCTTTGGCTCGAAGTGCAATCGCTCACCCCGCACGCGCCCGCCGGGCGTCTTGGCGACCAGGCCTTGAATGCCCGAATGTTTGCACTCCACCCCGATCTCGTCGAGGATGCGAATCCCGTCGGAGACGATCATCTCAAGCTGATCCTGCGAAAGCACCGGTTGCAACGAATAGTGAACGTTTGACACAGTCTCTTCCTTTCTTTGAAGTATGTTTCCGCCGACTGCTATACGGCTTCCCGAATCCGGCATCACGCGCGGCCTGCCGCTCGCGGTTTCGCATTTGTTCCGCCACGAACCCGAAAAACCGATGCTAAGCCGCAAGCGGTCGGTCGCGCCGTGACCGATTACCAATTACCGTTTACCGATTACTTCTCTTTGCCCCAAAGACCCTTCTTGCCCTGTTGGGCGATGAAACCCAGGTTCTCCAGGTACATTCGATGGCGGTTGTTTCCCTCGAAGTTGCCCAGCCTGCCCAGGCCGTCGCCGATGACGCGGGCGTTGAGCATGTTGCCCGGCAGCAGGCCGGCGGGGTCCGACAGAAACACGTACGCCAACCGCTGCCCGGCCGAGGTCTTGACCACCACGTCGTCCAGCACGTTGACCTTCTTGCCCACGACCATGGCCTTGTGCGCCGCCACGGCGTCGGCATAGAACGGGGCGTCCTTGGCCAGGCCCTTGACGCCGATATAATACACGTCCACCAATTGCGTGCCAAGCCGCACGCGCACGCCCTCGACGCCGATGACATCCTCGGCCACACCCTGGTCGCTGGACAGCGTGGCGGCCGTGATGCCTGCCAGGATCGGCACGCCGTCGCTGTTTTCGTCGAAGCGGCAGAAGTCCACCGTGGCGATTTCCTTTTCCGCGTGCGGGTTCACCCACTCGTATTCCAGCACGATCACGTTTTTGCGCACCGTGCAGTCACACTGGAAGCCGACGACCACCCCGGCGGCGGTCATGGCCTCGGCCATCTTGGCGGGGTCGTCCCACCAGTCGGCCACATGCACCCCGGCGACGATCGGGATCTCGACGTTTGTGCCGTTCTTGTAGTTCACGCGATACTTCCAGTGCTTTTTGCCGTCGGCGCCGCAGTAGGCCATGCTGTGCAGGAAGAACAGGGCGTCCGCCTTGCGGCCGACCTCAATGCCCTTGATCTCCCGC
>CAZYDC010000514.1:0-3793 GCA_964646065.1 uncultured Planctomycetaceae bacterium
TGCAGCACGCACACCGACTTGGGGGCGGCGATGAAGAACGGCACGTCGGCGAAGGTCTGCTTGCCGGTGGGCATGTTCCGCATGTCGATGTCGCCCTGGTTGGACCAGCCGACGATGCCGGCCTGCTTGTCGTCCCTCATGCCGCGATTGGCCCAGCGCCCCAGGTCGATCGTCTCGAACTGGTACTTCCGAAGCCGGTCGGTTCGCGAAAGCCCCGTGCCGCCCTGGCTCTCGAACGTGCAGCCGAGATTGGTCAGTAGCAGGCTCCGCAACCGCCCCGCCGTCTGCGCGCAGGCGTCCACGGGGTTGTCAAAGCGGAG
This sequence comes from uncultured Planctomycetaceae bacterium, assembly GCA_964646065.1. Taxonomy (GTDB): domain Bacteria; phylum Planctomycetota; class Phycisphaerae; order SM23-33; family SM23-33; genus CAZYDC01. The sequence continues at coordinate 321 of CAZYDC010000514.1, forward strand.
CTGGCTGACAAGGATACGACCGTCTTTCGCGCATGTTTCCTCGACCAGCGTGCCCGGCCGGGTGAGGGCATGGACCATGACGGGAGGGATTGTAACTGGACCCTGGGAATCCGCTGAGTTCCTTTGGGCCGGTTCGCAGAAATAATCGGCGATCTGCTCCTCAGGCGCGAATTTGCCGACGCAGGACCACCAACCGCCTTCGCCGTGAATCTGTTCCAGGTAGCCGCCGGAGGCCCAGTAGAAATCGTGATTGGAAACGCCGCCCAGCAATCCATCGCCGGTGCGGCGGGCAACGTGGTTGCGGACGTCCGTGTTTTCCTTGGATACGTCAAACAATTGCAATTCGACGCCCAAGAGCTTTTCCACCTGCTTCTTGTTCGCCGGATTGGCTTTGTAAATCATCACGTTTCCGCCTTCGTCGGCGAAGGATTTCAGGGCGGCGATCGTCGCGTCGTCCAGAGCGTCGCCGTCCACGATAGCGGCAGTGAACGGCGGGCTTTTCAAGTCGCCCAACCGGCCGGCGAGGTTTTCGTACACCAGGTGGGCCGCGTCGAGGCTCTTTCGCAGCGACTCGTTATTCCCGGCCAGCACGGCCGTTTTGCCCATCGTGCGGAAGGGCGCGGGCGCGGCCAGGTAGTCCAGCATGTTTTGCAGCAGCACGGCGGCCGGCGGCGCGGTGGCCGCCTTGGAGGTCACCATAAGCTGACAAAGCACGATGCAGCCCTTGCCGAAATATTCCTCAATGAGCGGCGACTCCAACAGGCCGTCCATCGTCCCCACGTCCACCAGCGGCAGGACGTTTCCGCCGATGGGCTTGCGGTAATTGCCGCGGCTGACGTAGTGGTCGCCGGCCCACCATTTCATGGAATCGTCGTCCAGACCCTTGAGCAGCGGATGGTCGGGCGCGCGGACGAACGCGATGGTGCTTTCGCTCTTGGGCGCCAGCGACACCGGGAACGGCAGGAAGTCCACCGGTTCGGACTGCTCCATGACGACGATCTTTCCGCCGCCTCGAACGAACGCCAGCAGTTGCTCGCGCCACGGCCCCTGCGGGGGCTGCTTCAGCGCGTCCTGCCCGATCATCAGCGCGCCGGCCGCGGGGGCGGCGAGCGTTTCCATTTTGTCAAACGGCGCCTTGGCGGCCTGGAGCATCTTCGCCGTGTTGCCGACCGGGTCGTACAGCGATAGCTTCAATCCCGGCGGCACGGCCAGGGCCGGGGCCGGGTAGATCTTCCACTCGCGGGCCTCGGTGTGGACGACCTTATCGTCCTCCAGCAATTCGGCCACGAACGCGGCCGGCGTGACCACGCTGACCTTGGGCAGATCGACCTTGATCGTCACGCGGGCCAGCTCGGCCGGATCGAGCCCGAGCGTTTTCCCGCCGTGGTCCAGCCCTTTGTTGCCCTCGCCCGAAAGCGTCCAGCGAAGCCGGAGCGTGGACTTTCGCGGCAGATCGTTATGGATATTGAGGTTCCTGGCGATCGTCTGGCCGCCGAAGAACGCGCGGGTCTCCTCCTTGAAAATAATCGACTGCGGCTTGACCAGCGCCAGCGGGTTGTACGTGTCGATCAGGGCGAACTCCACGTCGCGGAAACCGTTGATGAAATACCGCGACGCCTCCGTCCATCCCTGGCCGCAATAAGCGAAGTTGGTGTAGGGCTTGTCGCCCAGCAGGATGCTCTCGCCGAACGGGTGGTTCATCGTCGCCGGCCAGAACGCCTCGCCGTCGGTGATGGGCTTCTGCCCGAGCACGATATCGCCCATCGAGTAGGGAATGACGGTTTTTTTATCGAGCGGCCCCCACCACGCGCTGACGGGCACCGCGGGCGAACCGCCCAGCTCTCGCGGATAGTGAAGCTGGTGGTATTCCCACTTGCCCATCAGGTCGCCGTCGGCCTCGAACTCCACCGGGCGCGCCTGCGGATCGTGCGCCCGCATCGCCTGGACGATCTTGACCTGCCAGCGGTTGCCCATCGTTCGCGTGGCCTCGCCCTGGTAGGCCCAGCCCCACATGTTCTCGTTGCCGGCAGACCACATGAACACCGACGGGTGCGACCGATACACGTCCACCATGCGGGTCTCGCTGACGATGCTGGCGTCCCAGAACGCCTTGTCGAACGTGAAACCCTCCTGGCAGAAGCTGCCGTTCTCGACCTTGAGCATCAGGCCGGTCTCGTCGGCGACCTCGCACGCCTCCCACACGCCGATCTGGTTGTGCGTGCGGGAAAGCTGCACGTCGCCGTTGACCATGTTGTTCATCTGCGTCAGCCAGCATAGCTCCTTCCCCTTGGCCAGGTCGCTCTCGCCTCCGTACCATCCGCCGTTGGCGCCCGACGCCCAGCAACTGCGAATCTTGGTCCGCACCCCGTTGATGTAAAACGAAATGCCGTCGATCCAGATGTCGCGAAAACCGAAACGCTGGAGGTGTACGTCCGTTGGCTTGGGCCTTCGCGACTGGTCCTCGCCGGTCAAAAGGTCGCTCTTCAACACATACAGATGCGGATCGCCCGGTTGCCAAAGTCGAACGTTCTTGGGCCAGGGCGCGGTCACGGTGACTTCCGCGGTGGCGCCGGCGTTGATCTCCACATCTTTCTCTTCCAGGCGGGCAATCACGTTACCCGCGTCCAGAATCATCGGCATAAGCGTAACGGACGCCTTTGCGGCTGACTTGTTGGCCAGCGTGTACTTGAGCGTGAGTTTCTTGTCGCGATAGGTCGTGGTGATGACGACATCCTGGACGGCGACGGCCGGGCGGGCCTCGACCCACAGCGGTCGGCCGATGCCCATGCATCCGCCCCACCCGCCCGCGGCGATGTAGCCCGACGGCGCGATCATGCCGTCCTTGCCGATCGGTTCCTCGCCGGCCTGAACGCGCTGGCGATTCTTGGGCGAGTACGCCAGCCAGTCGCGGCAGGCGATCAGGATCTGGTTCTCGCCCGGTTTCCACGCGTCGGTCACGTCGGCCTCGAACGGCTGCGTGCCGTCGTATTGGTGGTGGACCATCTTGCCATTGACGTACACCCAGCCCTCGCTAATGAGTTGCGAGAACTTGAACACGATGCGGTCGCCCTTGAGGTAATCGGGCGCGTTGAACGTGCGCCGCAGCCAGATGCAGTGGCCCAGCTTGTTCTCGGCCAGCTCGGGCGCCTGCACGGGAGTCCACTGCGCGCTCGGCGGCGGGGCGTCGCCCGGCTCGACCGCCGGCAGCGGAACGTAGCATTGTTCCCACGCCCCGTTCAGGCTCGCGCGAGGCCGCGGGCCGCTCTTGACGTCATTCACGAAATACTTCACCAGGAAAATCGCCGGGAACACGTCCGGCGCGGAGGCCTTGAGGTCCACCCGGGCGCAACCGGTGTCGCCGGGCTTGAAGAGGAAGGGCAGCGTGATTCTCTCGCCCGGTTTGATTGTGATCGTCAGGCGCCACCTGCCGCCGGGAATGTCGATGCCCCCGTAGGTCGGGTTTTGCGTCGGCG
>CAZYDC010000515.1:0-3790 GCA_964646065.1 uncultured Planctomycetaceae bacterium
GGTGAGTCCGATGACCCGCCTGCTGGCCCCCCGCCGGGCGCCGCGGGACATTACGGTGCGCGAACTGGCGGCGCTCTTGGACCTGTCGGCCAGGCGGGGCATCATCGCGCATGACGCCAACGTGCTGCTGCAAGAAATTGTCGATCTGACGCAACTGCGCGTGTCGGACATCATGGTGCCCCGCGTGGACATGGTCGCGTACGACGTCAACGATCCGCCGGCCGGGCTGGTGGAACTTTTTCGCAAATCGCACCTGCGGAAGATGCCCGCGTACGACGGCCAGCCGGATCGGGTGCTGGGCGTGATCTACGGAAAGACGCTGCTCTTGAACCCGGGCAAACCGCTGCGCGAGCTGGTGGTCAAGCTGCCGTTCGTGCCCGAGACGGCCAACGTGGAACGGCTGCTGATCCAACTGCGCGTGACGCGAAAGCAGATGGCGATCGTGGTGGACGAGTTCGGCGGGGTCGCCGGGCTGGTCACGCTTCAGGACATCGTCGAGCAGATCGTGGGTGACATTTACGACGCCCGCGACGCCCAGGCCCGCCCCGCCGTCCAGCGCGTCAGCGAGCGCGTGTGCGTCATCGACGGCAACCTGAGCATCCACGATTGGGCGGAGGCCTTCCGCATGGACCTGCCGCCGGGGCGGGTGACCACGGTGGGCGGATTCGTCACCTCGCTCTTGGGGCGAATCCCCAAAGAGGGCGACCAGGTCCGCTACCGCAACCTGCGGATCACGGTGCTTTCGCTTCGCGGCAGGCGGATCGGCGAACTCCAGGTCGAGCTGGTCTCCATGGGCGACTCGCGGCGAGCGGAGGGCGGCCAATGATCCTCGCGGACGCAACCTCCTGCCTGGCGTGGGCGGCCCTGTGGCTGGTGCTGATATTGGCCGTCGCTATGGCGGCGCTGTTCTCGGCGATGGAAACCGGGATCTACGTCGCCAACAAGATTCGCCTGGAACTCCAGGCCGAGGGCGGCGTGGCCGGGGCCAAGCGGCTGCGAAACCTGTTGCGAAACCCCAACAACCTGCTGGTGGTGCTGCTGGTGGGCAATAACCTGGCCAACTACGCGGCCGCCTTCGCGGTCACGACTATGCTCGTGCTGTCGGGCTCGGACCAGCCCGAATGGTACGCCCTGGCCGTCGTCACGCCGCTGATGTTCGTCCTGGGCGAGAGCCTGCCCAAGAACATTTCGCAGCGCCTGGGCGAGCGGATGATGTACCCGCTGGCCGGTGCGCTCCAGGGGGCGGTTGTGGCGCTCAACGCGGTGGGTCTGGCCCTGGTGACCCGAGGGTTCGCCTACATGACGCTGCGGCTGGCGGGCGCCAAACCCAAACGCTCGCCCCTGGGTTACGAGGGTTTCGCCGCCATCGTCGCCGAAGGCCAGGCCAGCGGAGTGCTGACGCATTTCCAGTCGATCATGGCCGACCGCGTCATGCACATCCAGGACGTGCGGCTGGCGAGCGTGATGATTCCCATGGCCCGCGTCGTCACCGCCCCGCGGAACATCACTCGCCCGGAACTGCTGGAACTGCTGCGGCACCACGAATTCTCGCGATTGCCGATGGTGGACGAGCACGGCCAGGTCGTGGGAGTGCTGGATGTCTATGACATTTTCAACAGCCCCGACGATCAGCCTCCCGCCGGCAAAATGACCGAGCCGCTGGTCCTCGACGGCAAGATGATCGTCACCGACGCGCTGTACCAGATGCAGCAGTCCCGCAGAATGATGGCGATCGTCCGCGACGCGGCCGGCAAGCACGTCGGCGTCGCGACAATCAAGGACATCGTCGAAGAGATCGTCGGCGAACTGGAGGCGTGGTAAGAAGCCCGTGGAGCGTAGCGCGTGGCGCGTGGGGCGTAACAGCGAAGAGAAAAGCGCCGACAGGCAAGCCGACCTGAAACTCGGCTTGCCTGTCGGCGCTTTTGCTGCTTTTGTGCTTTTGCTGTTACGCCCCACGCTCTACGCGCCACGCTTCACGGTTTTTCCTATTGAACTGACCGGTCAGTTCAGTTACAATATTGTAATGCCTGACACAACGACTATGCCGACGATACCGCATCGTTCGCGAGGCAAGGACAAGCGCGAGACGATCATGAAGGCCGCGGAGAGGCTTTTCACCAGCCGCCGCTTTCACGAGATCACCATGGACCACGTGGCCGCCGCCGCGGGCGTGGCCAAGGGGACGCTCTACGGGCATTTCCAGGACAAGGACGACCTGTTTTTCCAGACCTGCACGTCCGGTTTCGACGAGTTATGCGAAATTGTCATGGGCGCCTCGTCCCCGGAGGCCCCTTTTGAGAAGCGGCTCCTGGAAACCTGCCGCAAGATCAGCCAATTCATGGACCGCCGCCATCAGCTCATGCGGATGATGCAGTCCGAGGAAAACCGGTTCTCCTGCTGCAAAGGAGGCCTGCACGACCGTTGGATGGAAAAGCGGGGCAGGCTGGTGGCTTCCATCGAGACCCTCCTGTCCAAGGGAGTGTCCGACGGAACCGTCCGCCGCGACGTGCCGCTGGAAGTGCTGGCCAACGTGCTGATGGGGATGCTGCGGGCGCGGGACCGGGGATTGGCCAACGCACCGCCGAGCATGAGGCGGCATGAGGTCATTGTCGAATTGTTTTGTCGTGGGGTTTGCCTGCCGGATCCCTCAGGAGCCTAGCAAAGGAGTTGACGTGAATTTTTCAAGTATCCCCCGTGTAACAAAGTATGTTTTGTCATTGTCACTGTGCCTGTTGGCAGCGGCGACGGCGTGGTCCTGTTCCAAGAGCCAGGGCGCTGCGGCCCCCGGCGGACCCGCCGCAGGCAAGGCCGTGCCCGTGAAGTCCGGAACCGTGACGCACCAGGCCGTCCCGATCCAACTTTCCACGTTCGGAACGGTCAACACCTTCTCCTCCATCGCCATCAAGACCCAGGTCTCGGGAATCCTCACCGAGGTGCATTTCGAGAAGGGCCAACTCCTCCACAAGAACCAGTTGCTCTTCAAGATCGACCCGCAGCCTTTCCAGGCCGTCCTGGACCAGGCCAAGGCCAACAAGGTCAAGGACGAGGCCGGCAAGGTCAAGGACGAGGCCGGAAAGCTCAAGGACGAGGCCGGAAAGCTCAAGGACGAGGTCCTGCTGGTGAATTACAAGCGCACGGCCGATCGCGAGGTCGAACTGTTTAAGCGCCAGACGGCCACCAAGGACGAAGTCGACCAGGCCCAGACCATCGCCGACGCCCAGGAGGCCACCATCAAGGCCGACCAGGCCGCCATCCAGGGCGACCAGTCCGCCATCAACGCCGACCAGGCCGCCGTCAACGCCGACCAGGCCATGATCGAAAAGGCCCAGCTCGACCTGGACAACTGCACCATCACCTGCCCCATCGAGGGCAGGGCCGGAGACCTGCTGGTCACCCAGGGCAACTTCGTCAAGCTCAACGACGTAACGCTGGTCACGATCAATCAGATCAAGCCCATCGAGGTGTTCTTCAACATTCCGCAGGAAGACATGAATACCGTGCGGCAGTACATGGCCAAAGGCACTCTCAAAGTGCAGGCCGTTCTGCCCACCCACCCGGACCAGCCGGAAACGGGCGAATTGTTCTTTGTGGACAATCTGGTGGACAGCAATTCCGGGACGATCCGCCTGGGGGCCAGGTTCGCCAATGAGGACGAACGGCTTTGGCCGGGGCGGTACGTCCAGGTGACGCTGAAACTGACCACGCGGGAAAACGCCGTCGTGGTGCTTTCCAAGGCGGTCTCGTCCGGGCGAGACGGCAAATATGTGTTCATCATCAAGCCGGACAATAC
>CAZYDC010000516.1:0-3789 GCA_964646065.1 uncultured Planctomycetaceae bacterium
AGAACTACCTCAAGTTTTACATGCCGCTGGACAGGCTCAAGTTGGTGGTGTCGCCGTAAGTTCAAATTGCAGATTGCAAATTGCATATTGCAGATTGAACGGCAAAGAAACGGCGAAGAGACGCACGCCCCGAACCGTTCGTTGTTCAGCTTGCGGTATGCAATTTCATACAAGGATAAACCATGAAGAATGCGGAAGAACTTAAGCAAGCCTTTAACCAGGCCTTGGAGTGGATGGACCTGCGCGACGATCAGGGCCAGAGCGTCGCGGGCGACGTGCGGCGGTTGAAGTTGCTGTTCAAGGCGCTCAAGGGCAAGTACGTCTCGCTCGGAGCTTCGGCGCGGGTGCTTCGCAACGAGCCCAACGACCTGGACGAGATTCGGGCCAAGCGGCCGGACGGACCGGGAATTTTGTGGGATAAGTTCGACCCCAAGAAATACGCCGACAAAGTGCGCGGCGCGTTCCTGGGCCGCGCGGCCGGGTGTACGCTCGGCGCTGCCGTTGAATTCAACGCCGTCGAGCGAATGCAGAAGATCGCGGAAGAAAGCAAGATGCCCTTCCCCCCCACCGACTATTGGACGCACTCCTGCGAACCGTGGCGAGAGCATTACGGCAAGGACGCCGATCGCAATTACCTGCGCCAGAACATCCGCCACGTGCCGGTCGATGACGACGTCACGTACACCTTGCTTGGCCTGTTGATCCTGGAGGATTTCGGCCCGGAGTTCACCGTGGAGCAAGTCGGCAAGGCGTGGCTGAAGTACCTGCCCTACGCCTGCACAGCGGAACACGTCGCCCTGGAGAATCTCAAGAAGGGCCGCAGTTGGAAGGTCGCGGGCGTACATGACAACCCGTACACCGAGTGGATCGGCGCGGACATCCGCAGCGACCCGTGGGGTTACGCCGCGCCCGGCTGGCCCGAAATGGCCGCCGAGCTGGCCTACCGCGACGCGTACATCAGCCATCGCCACGGCGGAATCTACGGCGAGATGTTTTTCTCCGCGACCATCGCGGCCGCCTTCGCGGTGGACGACCCCATCACGGCCTGCGAGATCGGCCTGACCGAAATCCCGCGGAATTGCCGCGTGTACCAAGGCGTTCGGTGGGCGCTGGAGATAGCCGACAAGGTCAAGGACTACGCGCACGCACGCAAGCTGGTCGAGGAGAAATTTAAGGGCATGTCCGGCGTTCACACGGTCATCAACGCCGCTCTGACCATCTTCGGCCTGGCCTTGGGCGGGCGCGACGTGACCAAGGTCATCGGCAACACGGTGGCGATGGGCTACGACAACGACTGCACGGCCGCCACGGCCGGCAGCATCGTCGGGGCGGTCGTCGGGGCCGGCGAGGTACCGGCACACTGGAGCAAGCCGTTCCATAATAAGGTACGGACGTACATCAAAGGCCACGAGTGGTTCACCATCGACGATATCGTCCGGCGGTTCGGCAAGACCGCCGAGGCCGTGTGGAAACTGGCGGCCGAATGCGAGTGCCAAAGCTGCACGCCCAAAGAAAAGCGTTGACCACAGAGCTCACAGAGAACACAGAGAAGACAAATAGTTAAGAACAACGGCAACGGCGAAGAGAGAGAAACGGCGAGAGAAGACGAATGCGGAAAACTCTTAGGAACGTCAAATCAGGCACGATGTGAATGACGAACAAGACAAGAGCGAAATCAACAACATAACCCATGCAATCATCGGGGCAGCCATAAGAGTGCATAAAGGGCTTGGCCCTGGGCTGCCGGAGTCAGCGTATGAGGCGTGTCTGGCCTACGAACTTGAACGGGCCGAACAGAAATTCGAGCGGCAAAAACCGCTGCCCCTGATTTATGAAGGCGTCAAACTTGACTGTGGTTATCGAATGGATTTTCTTGTCGAAGGCAAGGTGGTCGTGGAACTGAAAGCGGTTGAGAAACTTCACGAAATCCATCGGGCTCAGATGATTTCCTACCTTCGCTTGAGCGGCTGCAAGGTCGGGTTGGTTATTAACTTCAATGTCGAGGTTCTTGTCCAGGGAGTGATGAGGGTTTCCAATTGAGGATCTTCCCGTGAACGTCGCTGACTTTTCCGCTGTTTTCTCTCGCTGTTGTCTCGCTGTTTCTTTTTGTTGTTACATTTTGTTGTCTCTGTGTCCTCTGTGATCTCTGTGGTGAGTTCTGTTGAATTGAAGGAATAATCAATGACATACAAAATGATTCAAGTCGGGACGGGCGGCTGGGGAAACGCGTGGTGCGAGCATTTTCTGCCCGGCAACGTGAAGGACGGCCTGATCGAGGTCGTCGCCGCGGTGGACGCGAATCCCGAGGCGCTCAAGAACGCAGAGAAGCATCTGCACCTTCCGCCGGGCAAGTGCTACACGGACGTCAAGAAGGCCATGGACGAGAACAAGGCCGACTTCTGCACGGTGGTCGTGCCGCCGGCGTTCCACGAAAGCGTGGTGGACCAGGCCCTGGCGCACGACCTGAACATCCTGAGCGAAAAACCCATCGCCGACACGCTGGTCGCCGCCTGCCGCATCGCGCAGAAGGTCAAGTCCGCCGGCAAAACCATGGGCGTGACCATGAGCCACCGCTTCGACCAGGACAAGACCACGCTCCGGCGGGAGCTTCGCGACGGGCGGCACGGCGCGCTGGACTACCTGGTCTGCCGCTTCACCTGCGACTGCCGCAAGTTCGCCAGTTGGGGCAAATTCCGCCACGAAATCCCCGACGCGCTGATGGTCGAAGGCGCGGTGCATCACCTGGACCTGATGGTGGACATGACCGGCGCCAAGTGCGAGACGATCTACGCGCAGACGTGGAACCCGCCCTGGGGCCAGTACGCCGGCGACTCGCAAGGCCTGGTCACGATGGTCATGGGCAACAACACGCGGGCCTTCTACGAAGGCGCCAAGACCAACGCCGTCACGCTCAACGGCTGGGGCCACGAATACATCCGGGCCGAGTGCGAAAACGCCACGCTCATCATGAGCCAGCGCAAGGTCGAGAAGTTCGTCTACGATTCCTCCAAGCAATGGAACTGCGCCCTGGAAGGCCAAGGCCAGGAAATCCCGCTGATCGAGCAGCCCAAGTGGTCCAACACCTGGCTGATCGAGAAGTTCGTCCACTGGCTCGACGGCGGCGAACCGATGGAGACCAACGTTCAGGACAACCTCCAGAGCGTGGCCTTGATCTTCGCGGCGGTCGAATCCAGCCGCACCGGCAAGCCGGTCCAGGTGCAAAAGTTCCTGGCCAAGGCGAACCGGGAAGCGAAAAAGCAACAGCAGTAACCGGTAATCGGTAATTAAGGAAAGAGTCGAACCTAGCGCCTATTCGGAGACTCGCACATGAACGCCCATTCCGCCACATGCAACTGCGTTTCCGAAATCTCCATGATTTCAGGTAAACCGTACATGGACCCGTTCAACGAGGTCGAGTTGGACGTGATCGTTTCGGGCCCGGGCGGTGAGGTTCGTCTGCCGGCGTTCTGGGGCGGCGGCGACGGCTGGCGGTTCCGCTTCGCCCCGCCGGCGGCGGGCAAGTACGCGCTTCGCTCGGTCTGCTCGGACCCCTCCAACGACGGCCTGCACGATCAGCGTTGGACGCTCGAGGCCGGGGCGTACCAGGGCGGCAACCCGCTGCTCGCGCACGGCCGGCTGAGGGTCAGCCAGGACCGCCGCCACTTCGAGCACGCCGACGGCACGCCGTTCTTCTGGCTGGGCGACACGTGGTGGATGGGCCTTTGCAGCCGCTTGCGATGGCCGGAGGACGTTCAGCAGTTGGCCGCCGATCGCGTGAAGAAGGGCTTT
>CAZYDC010000517.1:0-3776 GCA_964646065.1 uncultured Planctomycetaceae bacterium
GTATCCGTAGCTTTCCGCCGCGATGATCGCTTGCCGGCTCAGGTCGTAGTTGCCCGCGCCGATGACCTCCAGGCAGACCGGGCCGTTGTACCCGCCGTCCACCATCGCCTTGCAGTAACCGAACAGGTCGATATCGCCCCGCCCGCAGGCTTGGTTATACGGGTCGCCCGGGCCGGGGCCTTTGCCCTTGCAGTCGCGGATGTGAACGTGCTTCACGCGAGACAACACCGCCGGCAGCGCCTTTTCGGGCAGCTCGCCGGCGCGGTAAATGTGGCTGGGGTCCATGTCCACGCCGAAGCCCTTGGACGCGATCTTCTTCATCGCCCGCAGCGTGGTGGGCGTGTCGAAAATGCTCCCGCCGACATGCGCCTTGCAGCACAGCGTCACGCCGTACGTCGCCGCCTTGTCGGCCATGCGGGCGATCTGGTCGGTCTGCTTGACGAAGTCCTCCTCGACGTTGCTCTTGCCGCCCGGCCCGACGTTGATGACCGGAATCCCGATGGCCGCGCAGGCCTCAAAGGCCTTCGTCAGCCGCGTCTCGTCCAGCGAGGCCACTTCCGTGCTCAGCAATTCCAGGTGATTCTCCGCCGCCAGCGCCTTGATCGTGTCGGCCTGCGGCTTCCAGTTGTCCAGCACGAGGTGCTCGCACATGCCCTCGATGGCCGACAGCTCGATGCCGTCGTAACCGGCCCAGGCGATATGCTTCATCGCGACATCCAGTTCACGCCCCTGGAACAATACCGAGTTTACGCCGAGTTTTATCATGTTGTCCTCTATTGCTCTAAAAAAGACATCAATTCAAGGGTGCCATGCGATGGGTGCCATGCCCAAGTCTGCGCGGGCATGTGAACCGCAGGCGACACAGGGCAGACATGCCCGCGCAGACTTGGGCATGGCACCCGGATTCGTCATTTCTTAATCCACCATCGTCGTCGGGTCGCCGTGCAGCGGAGGCAGCGGGTGCGGCCGGACCAGCGCGCCGCCCTGCTCGTAGGACTCGATGACCGCCCAGATGTATTCCAGTGCGGCCAGGGCGTCGCGGCCGGACGCTCGCAGCTTTTCGAGGTGAACCTTGGCCGTCAGATCCTCCAGGAACGCGTGAATCCGCAGCGGGAACGTCTGGCCGAAGTCGTTGATCCCGGTGTTCGTGACGACCGGGCCCTCGGGCGCGCCGGCGGCGAGCTTCTCGGGCTTGGGTGCGTTGGCCGGCAGCGGGCCCGGCCAATAGGTGATCTTCTCGATGCAGTTCTCGATGCAGAACGCCCCGCGAGTGCCGGAGACTTCCAAGCTCCACCAGCCGCCCAGGCCGAACGTCGAGTCGCCGCGCTGGCTGAGCAGATAGCCCACGCATCCGTTGACGAACCGCACGTGAACCGACGCGATGGAGGTCATCACGTCCCCCGCCGTCTTGCGGCAGCCGGGGCGATCCACGAACGCCTGCACGTGCGTGATGTCGCCGCAGAAGTGACGCATCACGCTGAACGGGTGCGTCAAAAACGCCTTCAGGTGGGCGTACGGGAACCCCCACCAGCGGGAATTCCGGTTCGGAGCGTACGTCGCGTCGCCGCCGTTGAAGCCCATCTTGTGCAGGCAGTACACCATCTCGCCGACCTGCCCGGCCTTGATGTACTCGTCGGCCTTCTCGGCCGTCGGCGTAAAGTAATGGTTCAAATTGCAGCCGAGGTACACGCCCTTCTTTGCCGCCGCGGCGACCATCTGGCGGGCCTCGGAAACATCGCTGGAAAGCGGCTTTTCCACCAGCACGTTCTTGCCGGCCTCGATCAACTGCATGGCGGGCTCAAAATGCCAACTGCCGTTCTCATATCCGCCGGTGGCGACGGAAACGGCGTCGAGCTTGGGCTGTGCGGCCAGCAAGTCCTTGATGCTGTAGTAGGCCTTGACGCCGTACTTCTTGGCGGCCTCGTCGGCGCGCTCCTTGACGACGTCGCAAACGGCGACAAGCTTGGCCAGCGGGTCAGTTGAATACGCGGTGGCGTGGGTGTTGCCGATCCCACGCAATCCGACGACGGCGACTTTCAGACGCATGACGGTGCTCCTTATTATTTACGTAGCATGGCCATCTTGGCCATGAGTATCACGGGCATCTTGCCCGTGTCTTCGTCGTTCTCTTTTGGTTGCACGGCCAAGGCGGCCGCGCCACGTTGTAAAGCGGTAAAGCTTAGACAAAACCCCCAGAGAATCAACAGGAATGTGGAGCGTGGAGGGCCCGTTGCGTTCTTCAATAAAATCAGCCACGGGTTGCCCGTCTTCGGGCTACCCGTGGATGGCGTGTTTTTCCGTCCTACCCCAGAGGGGTTGAATAACCTCAATCCAGGAACCATTCGTTGAATTCAATGCCGTTCTTTTCGATCAGCAGCCGATACTCCTGTTCCCAGGACATTTCACGATGGTGATTCTCCTGGTTCAGGATGTACTGCCTCACCTGATCGAGATTGGAATAACTGACCGAAAACCCGCCGAATCCGACTTGCCAATAGAATCCCCGGAACTGGGGGCCTTTGCCCTTGATCCATATCGAGGAGGTCCTCTTGATCTCCTTGACCAACTCTGGAGTTGGCAACATTGACGCTTTGCCCACCAGCATATGCACGTGATCCATCTCCCCGCCGACGATCAGGCACTTGCACTTCTGATTTCGGACAGCGGCGGCCAAGTATGGAAAAAGCTCCGCCTGAATCGGTTTGTCCAGAAACTTCTGGCGGTGCTTTGTGCTGAAGACGATATGCTCATAGACGACATAGCATGTGTGGCCCATGATGGTTCCTTTCGAGAGGTTATCGTACCCCGCTGGGGTACAATTGAAAACAACGGGTCACCACGGGTAGCCCGAAGACGGGCAACCCGTGGCTGATTTTATTGAAGAAAACCACAAACCGGAAATTTCCGCCCCACGACATCCGATCCAATTACCAATAGCTACTTCCGGCCAAACCGCCGCAACAGAGCCAGTCCGCCCAACCCCATCAACGTCGGCAGTTGGACTTAGTTTATCGTGAAGTTTTCTTGCAACACCCATACCCGCATGGCAAAGAAGATGCGGATCATGAGGTCGTGTTCGTCATGGGCCACCGTGACAACCTGGGCCTTACCATCAAGGCCGGCTGTGGTCGTGACCGTTTTTTTCAACCTCATTATGGGTCGGAAGTAGTCAAACCAGGGGGGGAGGCGACTTCTTTCGCCGCGCCTTGTGCCTAGATAGTTCTTTCTGCCGCTCGGGTCAGCGAGATGCACTTTGCAGTAAAGCCTTCCTGGGGGCATCATCTTTGCCTTTACAAAAACGATGGACCTCCGCTGTAAATCGGCAAACACCCTCTTCCCCGGAACCGTCTGGGGTTGAACGACGATTTGCCCTGGTTTGCTGGGCACACGAACCGTGAATTCCCAGCGATTGAGGCGACCGAAGTTCCGATCTATTACCCTGTAAAGGTTTTCCACCCCAAGTATGGTTCGGCCACCCCATTTCCATGAGGAGCGTCTGTCTTCCTTGAAATTCACGTCCACCGAACGCGGCTTGTATTTAGGAACCACCCTGTCTATGGGGAAGTCTGGGAGTTTCTTGCCTGCGTGGCTCGCGTCTATGGCTGCGCTTACCCAATTCAAGGCCGACTTCGACAGGGATTTGAACTTCGCGACCCGGAGACCGTCGGCGGCGGCAACTACCCGGTAGAGATACCTCTGTCCCACCTCGCCCTTACGCCGTTTTTTGCCTCCTCGCTATTTGGTGTGGGTAACATAGCCCATGTCCGGTAGTTTGA
>CAZYDC010000518.1:0-3752 GCA_964646065.1 uncultured Planctomycetaceae bacterium
TTCGGCAGCGAAGCACATGGCGTGGGTTTCGAGCGTCTCTCGCGGGCCCGAGAGTATCCGAGAGCGGTCGCCGGTTTGCACCGCGTGCAGGAACGCGCCCATCAGGACATGGTCGCCGCCGCCGTGCGTGTCGACGTGGGAGGGATCGCGAGTCGCCTTGATGGTGCTGCCCTTGTCGGTCAGGAAATCGTGGAGATGGATCGCCTCGCCGTGGTGCTGGAGTTCGCCGCGCGTGCCGAAAATGCGAGTCTGCCGGCCGGTGCCGAAGATGTGCGTCTGCCGTTTGGTGCCGTAGCTGAATGCTGTCATCAGGAAGTTCGCCGTCCGCTCGCCCTCGAAGAGCATGTTCACCACCTGGTTGTCGACCACGTCGTTGTCGCACGCGTAGACGCACCGCCCGTAGGGGCCTTCGCGAAGGGCGCGCGTGACGTTCTCCACGGTGACTTGGCCGGTGATCACGTCCATCGGCCAGCCGGTCTGGCCGTCGAGCGTGCGCTGGAGGTAGATCCGCCTGGCGGAGTAGGGGCACGTCGCTTCGACGGGACAGTCCAGGCATCGGTCGGTCGCGCCGGCAGGACGCTGCTCCTTGCGAAAATGGAACAGCGATCCAAACGACGAGATCTTCCGGCAAGGCTTGCCGATGATGAACCGCAGCCAGTCGGTGTCGTGGCAGCTCTTGGCCAGCAGCATGGGCGAGGAGGTCGCCTCGTTCCGCCAGTTGCCTCGCACGTACGAATGCGCCTGGTGCCAGAACTCCACCGGCTCGATGTGCTGGACGGTGACCACCTCGCCGATCGCGCCGGAGTCGATGATCTCCTTGAGCTTGCTGGTGTAGACGGTGTATCGCAGCACGTGGCAGACCGCGAAGACGATGCCCGCCCGCTCCACCGCCTCGACGATGCGCTTGCACTCGTCCAGGTGGTTGGCCATGGGCTTTTCCAGCAGCATGTGGTAGCCCTTGTTCGCGAAGGCGATGGCGACCTCGGCGTGCAGGGCATCGGGGCAGGTGACGACGACCGCGTCAGCGACCTTGGGGCCGGCGACGATCTGCTTCCAGTCGGAAAATCGCCGGTCAGCCGGCAGGTTCCACGCGTCGCCAAGGCGATTGCGGAAAAGCTCGCGCGGTTCCGCGACCGCGACGACCTGCGTGTCCTTGCGATGGTTAAGTGCGTAATTCGAAAACACATTCCCGCGGTCGCCCGCGCCAACAATCAACAACGTTACAGGCTTCATAAAAATCCTTCTACCAAAATCACTTTCTTGCGGCCGGATGCGTCACCGGTCATTGAGAGACGCCGTCACCTCGTTAAGCTGGGGGAGTATCTTTCCGGATTCCTCACTTCGCCTGGCAAAAGGCCGTAACCAATGACAATACTCCAAACACTTGTCCAATTTCAACGACAAAGGCGAACCGCCGGCGACTCGCTGAAAGTTGGCGCCCTGTATTTGGGCGACCACCGGCCGCTCGAGCGACAGGCCGTGCGCCTCCCCGCCCGAGAAACTCAAGATGGTGTCGTCCGTTTCGAGGAATCGCAGGATCCGGCTGACATTATTGGCCCCCATCGACAACTCGCCCATCTGAGCCGTGGAGGTGTCGTCCGTGTTGTCCGTGCCGAAGAGTATCCGGTCCTGGTACGTGGTGAAAAACTTCCGCCAGGCCGCAACGTTGCGAGAAAAGTTGATGTACATCTCGTCGCCGGGCGTGAGGTCCAGCATGACGCTCGGGTGATCGTCCAGGAACCTCCGCGCGGAGTCCACATCCGACGAAAGGAAGAAGAAGTGCGCGAAGATTACCTTCAAACGGGGGAAACTTCGCAGCACAGAAACCACCTCGTCGCGAATCTGTTTTTCCGTGGAGAAGGTGCTGTCGTAGAAGTATCCCGCGTCTTTGAACCACTGGGGGCATCGCTGGGCGTCCCAGCAGATTTCAGGGTCCACGGCGTGCCAGAGGACCGGCTTGCCCTCGGCCTGGGCGTACTCGAAGAACGGCCGGAATTCCGGGCCGTCGAGTCGCTTGCCCACGCGCTTATGACAGTTCGGTTTGCCCTCGAGAATCTTGAATCCGTCGCAACCGGTCGCGATCATCCGCTTCGCCTGTGCGGTAAGGTCGTAGTCGGCCGTGCTCGCCCCCGGCAGATGATGGTGCAGGCCCGCGAACCAGTACACCTTGCCGGGATAGAGCGATTTGAGCAGCATGCCCATGGCGTTCTGGGCCATGTACTGCTTGTCATACTGGCTCAGCCCCAGGAAGTTGATCGCGTCCAGTCGAGAGTCGCGAGCGATCTCCATGATGCGCCCGAAACCTTCCAGGCGATAAACGTGGAGATGCGCGTCCACGAATGGCAAACCGTTATGCATCATCCTCTCCTTGCGTGTGTCGCTCTCTTCAATCCGCGATCCGCACTTCTCAATCCGCAATTCTTAGGTGTGGTAGTCCGCGTTGATCGTGATGTATTCGCGGGACAGGTCGCACGTGACGGCCGTGAATTGGCCTTTGCCCAATCCGAGTTCACAGAGCACCCTGATCTCCTTGCCGGCCAAGTGTTGCTGGACCTTCTTGAGATCGAACTTCGCGCCGGTGCCCTTGGAGAACACCTTCACGCCGCCGATGGAGATCGAGAGCTTTGCCTGGTCGATCTTTGCCGAGCTCTTGCCCAGTGCGGCCGCGATTCGGCCCCAGTTGGGGTCGCCGCCATGCACCGCGCACTTGAAGAGCGGCGAGTTGGCGACGCTCTTGGCCGCGACGGCCGCCTCCGCGTCCGTTCGCGCGCCTCGCACGGCGATGTCCACGACCTTGGTCGCGCCCTCGCCGTCGGCTACCACCGCGCGGGCCAGTGCGCCGCAGATCTCGGCCAGCAACCCGGTGAATTTGCGATAATCTGGTGGCATGGCGACGTTGTTTGTCGCCATGCGGGACGGCGCGCGTACCGAGGACATGGCGGCAAACGACGCCGCCATGCCACCCTTGGAAATGATTTTGTTGCCGGCCTTCCCGCTGGCCAGGACCAATATCGTGTCGCTGGTGGACGTGTCGCTGTCGATGGTGATGGCGTTGAACGTTCCGCCGACCACCTGCCGCAGCGCCTGGTGCAGGGCCGCCGGCGCGATGGCCGCGTCGGTCGTAATCACGCTGATCATCGTCGCGGCTGAGGGTGCGATCATGCCAGCACCCTTGACGATGCCCGCGACGGTCACGGTCTTGCCGCCGATCCGCCCTTGCACGACGGCCGTCTTCTCGCGCGTGTCGGTCGTCATCATCGCCCGGATGGTCTCAGTGTCGTTGCCCGTTCCCAGGAGCTTGGCCGCCTCCTTGATTCCGTCACAGACCTTCTCAATGGGCAGCCCGTGCCCGATGATGCCCGTCGAGGCGACCAGCACCTTATTGGCCTTGGTGCCCAGGAACGCCGCCGTGTCAGCCGCCATCGTCACCGCGTCGCGATAGCCCGCCTTGCCTGTGCAGACGTTCGCGCATCCGGCGTTGATGACGATGCCGCGAATCACGCCGTAGCCATTGGGCAGCGTGTTGCGGATGTACCGCACCGGCTCGCCGATGACTTGGTTCTGCGTGGTCAGCACGGCGGCCGCGCAGTCCTCCACGCCGGCGATGATGGACAGGTCTTCCTTGCCGGAAGCCTTGATCCCTGCCTTGACGCCCGCCGCAACAAACCCGGCCGGCAACGTAATGTGACGAATCTTGCTCATTCTCAATCTCTCTTTCATTTAGAACGCGGCAATATAGCAATGTTTAAGCG
>CAZYDC010000519.1:0-3745 GCA_964646065.1 uncultured Planctomycetaceae bacterium
GCTCAACGCGCGCAGCGCCGACGCCTTCCGCGGCATGGGCATTATTTACATGACGCAGTACCTGGCCGACCCGGCCAAGACGGCCCTCCGCGACAAAGGCCTGACGCAGTGGAACACCTCGCTGGAAATCAACCCCAACCAGGACGACCTGAAGAAACTCGTCGAGAAATACACGCCCAAAACGGCAGCGACCACGAAACCGCTTTGAAGAACGAAGGGCGAGGAGCGAACGGCGAAACGGCGAAGAAACGACGATTCGGGTGCCATGCCCAAGTCTGCGCGGGCATGTGAACGCCGCGCGATCATGCCCGCGCAGACTTGGGCATGGCACCCTTCAATTCCTTACTTCGACAAATCCATGGTGGTTTTTTCGCCGGCGGGGCGAGTGGTCGCGGTCTTGCCAATCTTGGCGCGCAGGCCTTCGATGAACTTGGCCTTCTCGGCCTCGAGGTAGGCCCGCACGTCGTCGGGCAGGTCCTCTCCGCGAATAATCAGGTCCACGGTCGAGCCGTCTTTGAGCGTGACGGTCTTGCGAAGGATCAGCGTCGGCCGCGTCGGGCGCGTCGTGGCGCTGGCGCCGGCGGCCATGTTCTTTCCGGCCTCGACGCGGAGACCTTCGTCCGTGCGCGTGAAGACCAGGCCGGTTCCTCCGCTGACGACCTCCAGCGCCTCGGCGATCGTGGCGTCGGACATTCGCAGGTTGAAACTATTCCGCGTTTCGGCCGGCAGCAGTTGCAGCACGCCGGGCTCGATTTCAAGCTGCACCCGGGCCTTGTGGGCCAGGTCGGTCAGCACGTTGGTGAGGGACTCGTTCTCGTACTTCAGCGTGACCTGCCGGCCTAGCTGGCGCTCGGTCTGCTTGCGGCGGTCCAGCACGATGACCCGGTCGCCGTCGAGATACCAAGTCCAGTCCTGCGTCGCCGTCAGCGCGTCCAGGAAAGCGGCGCCGGTTCCGGGCAGCGATTTCTGCGCGTGGGCGATGGCCTCGGCGCGTTTTTCCTCGGGCACCAGGAACACGATTTCGAGCAGCTTGTCTCCGGAGGCCTTGCGGAGCTGTTCGGTCATGTCGGCCAGTTGGGCGGCGGCGTCGGTCTTGTCGCTGGGCGCGATCTTGCCGCCCTGCGAGCTGTAGGTGCGGCCGAGGACGCCAAGTTCCTCGTAGGTGGCGCGGCGGCACATGCGATAGAGCGGTTCGGAGGGGCTGATCTTCACCACGCCGTCCTCGACCTCCCATTGCAACGCCTCGGGCGAGAGGATCGGCGTCAAGGCGTTCCGCAAGGTGATGTCCTTGATGGAAACGGTCAGCCGCGTCTGCGCGCCGTAGGGCAGGCTGGCAAACGTGCTGTCGTCGATGACGAACTTCACGCCGGTGGCGGCCGAGAGCTTCGCGAACATCTCGCCGATAGGCAGTTTGTCCGCGGTCATCTCCGCCGGGCGATCCAGGTTCCGCTGCAGCGTGGCGTTATCCTGGGCCGCCAGCGGCGCCGCCCAGGCCAGCGCCGCCAAAACCGAAAACACGCCTATCGATATCGCTCTCATCGTGGTCTCCAGATTTTCAGGTCGTCCAACCGCAGGCATTATATGTCAGGCGCCAGGAAAACGCGACACGGAGACGCGAAGACGCGGGGATTTTATATCCCCGCGTCTCCGCGTCATCGCGTCGCCGATCTCAGGCTACTTGGCAAAACGACAATCGTCTCGGGTTACTCCAGCAGCAGATCGGCCAGGTTGTTCGCGGGCTGGTCGGGCTGCTTGGGCGAGACGCCGACCATGAGCACCGTTCCGGTGGGCGCGGCCCAGGCTTCCTGGGCGTGCTCGTCCCCGGCGGCCAGGGAGAATTCGTTATCGGGCACCTGCTCGTACTCGACGGCCACCTGGGCCTGGTTCGGGTCTTCGGGGCCGGGGCCGACCAGCGAGGCCACGACCTGGCCGTGGCTGGACGAAACCGGTTTCACCATCTCCACGCGGGCCACCGGGCTGGGGCCGCCTGTGGGAGTGTGGATCAGCATCCAGGTTCCCACGGCAATGAGGGCCACCGCGGCCAGCGCGCCCACGCCCGCAAAGGTCAGGCGAACCACGTTGAACCTCGGCCGGGCCGACAGCAGCGCCTTGCGCTCCAGGGCGGCCATGATCTCCTGACGCTGGGCGTCGAAATCGACCGCCTCCAGTTCGGGCGGCAACCGCATCTCGCTGAGCATCTCGTCGAGCTTGGCGTACCGCTGGAGTTCGCGGCGCAGTTCCAGATCGCCTCCCAGGCGGTCTTCCATCCGCTCCATCTCTTGCGGGTCCAACTGCCCGTCAAGGTACTGGCTCAACTGGAACTCCAAGTTGTCCTTTTCGTTTTCCATGTCTTCCCTGCCTTCCAGGGACAAGCCCTCTACAGATAATCCTTCAACCGTTCCTTAAGTTTCTTCCTGGCCGTGAACACGTGCCACTTGACCGCCTCGACGCTGCAACCCAGGTGCTGGGCGATTTCCTTCTGCGGCAGTTCGTCGATGCAGAACATCATCAGCGCCTGCCGCTGCATTTCCGGCAGGTCCGCAATGACCTCGGCCATGATCTTCTTCACATCCTCGGCCGACGCGGCCTGGTCGGGCATCACGGCCGACGGATCGCTCAATTGCATCTCGCCGCGATCCTCGTCGCCCTCGCCCAGGCCCTCCAGCGGGATCGACTTCCGCAGCGAGCGCCACCTGCGGCGGTTCAGGGCCAGGTTGCTTGTGATCCTCATCAGCCAGGGTCCGAATCGCTCGGGCTTGCTGAGGGTCGCAAGCTTGTCGTACGCCTGCAGAAATGCGTCTTGCGTAACTTCCATGGCGTCATCCATGTTATTCAAAAGGCGATAGGCCACCGAGGTCGCCTGCCGCTGATAGCGGCCGACCAGGGTGTCGAACGCACCCAACTCGCCCCGCCGGGCCGCCGCGACCAACTCGCCGTCGTCGGAGCCCTGCGGGCGCTCGCCTTTACCTTCTGTTGCGCTAGACACTACTTGGACCTAAAGGTTAGGAATTATCCGCTATTAAATCACAAACCGCGGATTATACCCATTTTATTGCCCCGTGAACGGGCAATTGGCGAAAGACAGGCAAAACTTCTGTACCTTCTATGAGTTAGAGATACAATCAGCCGGTGCAATCGTAGCATGGGCGGGACGCCTATGCTACTGGTTTTGCACTTTTGAAAGGAACCTCCATGCTTCGAGCATCTCTGGCGGCACTGTGGATCGGAACGTTGTTTTTGGGCATTTCCTGCGCGGCCCCCAGCGGGCCTGGGGGACCCAGCACGTCCGGGCCGCTGCCCGTATCGGGCAAGATTTACTACGTGGATAAATGTTCGCCCGTGGCCGCCGACACCAACCCCGGCACCGAGGCCAAACCCTGGAAGTCGCTCACCCGCGCGGGAACGGCCAAGGAACTCAGGCCCGGAGACGCGGTGTTCATCAAATCCGGCGTCTATCGCGAAAACATGAGCATCACCGTCAGCGGCGCGCCGGGCAAGCCGGTCATCTTCGCGGCAGCGCCGGGGGCGAAGGTGACCATCAAAGGCTCGGAAATCATCATCACGGAATGGCAGAGGGTTACGCCGAATCAAGGCGTGAAGGAACCCTACCCCAACGCGTTCCAGAACGTCTGGAAGGTCAAGCTCGGCGAGGAATTCTTTGTCGATCAGCCCACCGACAAGGCCCAGCGCAAGGTCTTCCAGGTGATCTCGGAAGACCTCAACCCGCTGCTGCCGGTCGGCCCCG
>CAZYDC010000520.1:0-3722 GCA_964646065.1 uncultured Planctomycetaceae bacterium
TCAGCGGCAAACTGTACATGTTCCGGACACCCGGATGCACGAGCTTCGTGAAGTTTCCCGCCGAGGCCTTGCCCGCGGCGCTGGCCCAGGCCCCGGGCGGGACACCGGACGTTTTCCGGATCAACCACGCCAAGGGCGAGGACGAACCCCTTCTGGACTGCAAGATGCAGGGCGGGGCGTATGTCCAAGTCCGCCTCGGAAAAAAAATCGGCCCGGTCGAAGACCTGCTCCGCCATTCGGCGACGATCCTGACCGTCGCGAAGCAGGGCGACCAGGAAATCCTCTATGTTTGCGCACTGCCCAACAACGCCTGCCCCAGCCTGCTGGCGAACCTCAGCGCCGTCCCGGAGGCGTTGATGGTCGTTCCGACCGCGGCATCGGGCGGCCGAAATTCGCTGGTCTTGCTGCTGCACGCCAACCCCGGCTCGCTGGTGGTCAAGTTCCGGAAATCCAAGTCCGAAGCGTGGTCGAGCATCGACCCGTCAACCGGCCTGGTGATTCCGCGCGTGGGGAAAGTCACGTTCAAGGTTATGGGCGGCTCGGCGGGCAAGTGGCTGACGGTCAGCACCGCGCCGGACGATGAGTTCAGCGACCTGGCCAAAAAGTGCGGGCCGCTTCCCTTGGCCGCCGCCGACGACAAGTCGGCCTCATCGGAACAAAAGCAAATGCTCCAGCTTCTGGGAATCGCTCAGGGGTATACCATCCGCATCGAAGACGCCGCCGGACGCAAATTGGCCGCCTTCCGCCTGAAGCTGAGCATTCCCCACGCCAACTCAACCCCGGATTGACGGGGCGGCGGCAACCCGCCAACAGTCATGAACCCTCAGGTCGTGGATGCTGCCCACTCGGGTCGGCCCCACGCCCGACCCCGATACAGAGTCCGCCTCTTTGAGAAGATAGGACAGAGCCTGTTTCGTATTGGTCACAACGGCAACGATACGCTGGCACACATCCAGGTCATGCAAAACTCGATGTACGCCTTGCTCTGCATCCTCGGGAAGGCGAAAAAGATGGCATCTGAAGACCACCACTGGGCCTTTCGCTGCTCCACCTGAACACGAACCTTTTCAATCGCCGTTTGGTAGAGCTGCTGCTGGGCCGCCAACTGCTGCTGGCTCAACCCCCCCAGCAAGCTCGATGGGCAAATCACGAACGGCTCCTGGCCGCTAACTCCGAAATTCTCATTATCCTGTTGCTCAAAATAATTCGCCCCCCCTGAAATAGTCATTTGCGGCATACCCCCCAAAACTAACCGAACACTGCTGGACAGGAATCAATAGCGACAAGAAGAGATGCACCTGGTCGGCTCCCGCTGATTGCCGACCACGGGCTACTGCGGTATCAGATGGTGTAATCCACTTCGTTCCGCTGGAGTTCTTTTTCCCTCGCCACCAGCGATTCAAACGTGGTGGAATCGTATACCCGCTCGACGGCCTGCTGGGCCTGGATCCAAACTTCCACCAGCGCGCAGCAAGGTTTGAGCGGACATGAAGACTTGCCCCCTTGCTCCGTAATGCACTTGACCGGCTCCAACGTTCCGTCCACAAACCGGATCACCTGGCCGATTGTGATCTCGCTGGGAGGTTTGGCCGACAGGTATCCCCCCCCGAACTCCTCGCCGCGACTGCACAAACCCAGGCTGCCTCATCTCGTTGAGAATGACTTCCAGGAACCGGGGCGGAATAGCTTGGCAGGCCGCGATCTCGCCTATGGACGTGGGCTTCTGCCCATATCGCTTGGCCAATTCCAGCATCGCTCGAACCGCGTATTGACACTTCTGCGAGATACCCAAAGGATCATCCTTTCTTATCTTAAATCTACGTAACTACAGTCGCAATTATCGTAAAGAGCCGCAGTAAAGTCAACCATATTGATGGACATGAAGCTGCCATACAAATGTAATACCCTAAATATGAAACACTTAAGAACAACATATTTTATGTAAGTTTTTCAAGATTCCTATTGACAAATGCCGACAAAAGATTACCGTATGTCAATTGACATTAGGCTATTTTCTGTTGGTATTCGAGAAAGGAGTCGCTTGTGAACATAAAAACTGTTTCGATCGGATTGGTTCTGATGGCTGGGTTGGCGATCGCCACACTAGCATCTGGCGCAGACGGCCAAGCGTCAACACAGCCGTCCACCGCGCCTGCGGGTACCGCGACGAGCCGGCCCGCCAGTGACGAGGGTTTGTTGGAGGTCGGATCGAAGATCGCCAGTTCCAAGCCTAAGCCGGCCGACAAGCCCGCCGACGAGAAAGGGCCGCCGTTGCCCTTCCATTCGATCGAAGGTTACGGCGGAGGCGCGATCACGCCGATGGCCTACCTGGTGAACCCGGGTCCAAAGGATACGATCTTCGGCCTGCCCTCGGCGGCGTTCTCGGAAGTGATTGCGGGCAGCAAGGGTTTGCAGTCGCTGTCGTTCACCGAAACGATTTTTCGCAGGATTGAATTGGGCTACGCGATCGAGCGTTTCGGCACCGGCACGCTGGAGGACGACATTCGGAGACACACGGGGGTGGATATTCATAACGACGCGGTCTACCTGCACAACTGGAACATCCGCGGAAACCTGCTGGAGGAAAACGCGTTCGGGTTGCCGTTCCTGCCGGCGATTACGGCGGGCGTGCATCTGAAGTACAACGAGGACATCGGGGACATCAACCACCGCCTGAACGGGGCATTGAGCCACATCGGGTACAACAGCTCCTTTGGAGAGGACTACACGCTGACGGCCAGCAAGACGATCGTGGACAAGACCTGGACGCTGGGGCGGCCGCTGATCCTGACAGGCGGCCTGCGAAACAGCGCCGCCGCGCAGTTGGGCTTCCTGGGCTTCGGCGAGCAGAGGCACACGACGTTTGAAGGCAGCGTCGCCTACATGCCCACGGATTGGCTGCTGATCGCCTACGAATTCCGCGGAAAGGAAGACCCCTACAGCGAGATTCACGGCCTGGTCGGAAACGAAGACAACTGGCAGGGTTTTGACATCAGTTGGATCATCAACAAGCACGCCACCCTGGTCGCCGGGTATGGCATCTTCGGCACGGTCGTCAACACCCAGGAAAACGACGCGTTCTGGATTCAGTTCAAGTACGAGTTCTAAGCGAAAAGCGAACATCAAACTCTATAGGCAAGGAGAACGAAGATGTCAGGAATATATGACGAGATTACGGGAACAATCGGACGAACACCGCTGGTGCGGGTGCGAAAGCTGACGCGCGGCGGCGCAACGGTGCTGGCCAAACTGGAAGGCCATAATCCGCTGGCCAGCGTCAAGGATCGCCTGGGACTGGCGCTGATCGAGGCGGCCGAGCGGGACGGGAAGATCAAAGAGAAGACGCTGATTGTCGAGCCCACCAGCGGGAACACGGGAATCGCGCTGGCGTTCGTGGCGGCCGCTCGCGGATACCGGCTGCTCTTGACCATGCCTGAGTCGATGAGCCTGGAGCGGCGGAAGGTGCTCAAGGCCCTGGGGGCGGAACTGGTGCTCACACCGGCTTCCGAGGGCATGAAGGGCGCGATCAAGAAAGCCGCCGAGATCGCCCAGTCTGATAAGAATGTGTTCGTTCCGCAGCAGTTTGACAACCCCGCCAACCCGGAGATTCACCGACGCACGACGGCGGAGGAGATCTGGAAGGACACGGACGGAAAGGTGGATATCTTGATTTCCGGCGTGGGAACCGGGGGAACGATCACGGGGGTGGCGGAAGTCATCAA
>CAZYDC010000521.1:0-3715 GCA_964646065.1 uncultured Planctomycetaceae bacterium
CCGACTTCTGCCGGCGGTGGAAGATCACGGAATTTTCGTTGTTCGGGTCCGTGCTTCGGGACGACTTCCGGCCTGACAGCGACATCGACGTGCTCGCCGCCTTCGCCAAGGACGCGGCGTGGGACTTGTACGATCTGGTTTACATGCAGGACGAACTGGAGGCGATGTTCGCACGGCCTGTTCATCTGGTGGACCGCGACGGACTGAGGAACCCTTTCCGTCGCCGCTCTATCCTGTCCTCGCGGCGGGTGATCTATGCAGCCTGAGGAAAAAGACGCGGCCAAGGCAACTATTTGCCTGTCATTCATCGGTTGATGGGTGCCATGCCCAAGTCTGCGCGGGCATGTGCGCACCACGTGACCTGTCCGAGTCGTGCGGACATGCCCGCGCAGACTTGGGCATGGCACCCAAGAAGTCCTGACTAGTCCAACACGGTCGCGCCTTTGTGTTGGCCCATGAAATCCACGTGGAGTTTGGCGTCCGGGGAGGCGGCGGAGGCGGCGACGTACCCCATGGCGATGACGGCCCGGCGGGTCGGGCTGTAGGTCCCGCTGGTGACCACGCCGACCTCGGCGCCGTCGGCATCGAGGATCGTCGCGCCCTGCCGCGGGATGATGTCCTGAAGGTCGAACAGGAAAACGGAATCGGTGATCTCGGTCGCGCCGTGCAGCGGCGGGCGGTCCGGGCCTATGACCAGGCTCACCCGTTTTCGGGCGGGCGGGCGCTGCGAAAGTTGCGCGACCGCGTCGCGACCCACGAACTCGTGGCCGAGGTCCACCAGGTGCGCGAGGCCCGCCGTGATCGGGTCGATGGTCTCGTTGATCTCGTGGCCGTAACGGGGCAGGCCCTCCTCGATCCGCAGCACGTCCAGGGCGGCCATGCCGGCGGGCTTGATGGCGTTGTCGCCGGCCTTGTGCGTGATGAAGTTCCACGCCTTCCCGGCCAGCATGGTTGGCAGGATCACCTGCGCGGCCCAGAGCCGGCCCAGGTCCGTTCGCGCGGCGACGTACTTGACGATCAGCATCGAGCCTTCGATCACGGCCCCGGGCGCCATCTGCGAAACCTTGAAGGGCAGCAGGGCGTCGAGGATCGTCCCGGCCCGTGGGCCCAGCACGTCGATGCGGACGCTCTTGTCGGTCTGGTCGTCGATCTTGACCGACAGCCCGGCCCAGTGCGCGGCCAGGTGCTCCAGCACCTTGGCGCGGTTGCCGGCAGGGGTGTCCAGCAGCCAATGGTCCTCCAGCCGCAGGAGCTGCGCGTCGGAGACGATTCCGCCTCGCTCGTTGCACAGCAGGCTGGGGGCGACGGTCGCGTCCTCCTGGTGGGCCACGTCGTGGGTGCAGAGGCGCTCCAGCAGGGTCTGGGCCTGGTCGCCGCGAAGGCGGATTCGCCCCGCGTGCGAAAGGTCGAACACGCCCGCGCGGGCGCGGGTTTCGCGAACCTCGCCCAGCGCGTTTCCGTACGACAGCGGCACCAGGTGCCCGGCCTCGTCGCCCATCTTGGCCTCCAGGGCCATGTGAAGATCGTGCAAGGGAGACTGACGAAGTTTGTCTTCATGCGTCATTTCTGTTTTTCCGCCGCGAAAAAAGGCCTGTCCGAACAACTCATCCGCACGGGCGCCACAGACATATTATGCGCCGAAACGCCGCTTGAACTCCATTGCATTTTGCGACGCGCGGCTTGTGTTCCACGGCTGGCACGCCCCGCGGACATGCCCGCGCGGACTTGGGCCCGCCCAGGCGGGTCTTCGCCTTGCTACGACATGGCACGGGGAAACATTTTCCGGACACTCTACTCGTTGGGATTCTCGCTGTCGGGCTTCAGTTCGGCCGGCGGGTCGGCGAAGGCCCGGTCGATGTCGTCGGGGCTCAGGCTATACACCAGGATCGATCCGTTGACGTTGGCGTCCGGCGCGCGGTGGCGAAGGTATGCCACCATCCGCGTGTTGCGGAGATTGTCATACTGGCAAAGATTATCAGTCCAGCCGCCGTCGGCAAGCAACTCCAGGTAGCGTTGCGGGTCGAGCCCCTTGTCGGCGGCAAGGCGCTTGAACCCGGCGCGATAGGCCTCGTATCGCTGTTCCTTGCCGTCGACCCACGGGGCGATCATGGGTTCCACGACGCCTTGGAGCATCGTGGCGCTGATGCAGTACAGACCCGGCCGGTACAGCGGCCACTTTCGTCGGCGGACGTCGAAATCGCGATCGCCCGGAATGCGGTTGACGTCGATGCCGTACCAGGTCGGGCTGGCCGTGCCGAAATAGCACAGGTAAACCGGCGTGCCGGAGGGCGAGTGGCCGTCCAGCCAACGCTTCAGGGCGGGCAGATCCTGGCCCCAGTCCAGCGAGCTGTCCACCACGTGCTTGTAACCGTTGGAGGTCCCGCCGGCCAGCGGGTTGAAGTAGGCCAGGTAGTTCGGCCAGGCCATCGCGGTTTCCGCCGCCAGCAGCACCAGCATGGCGGCCGCCGCGACCCGCGCCAAGCGGAACGCGGAGGAAAACCAAAGTCCGGCCGCCCCGCACAGAACCAACGCCGGCGCGTACACCGGCAGCACGTGCCGCACGCCGATGTTGATGTGGCTGGCGACGGACGACGCCATGTACACGGCCATCAGCACCCACAGCGGCAAGGTTTGGTAAAAAGGGGACTGGCTCCGATTTGGCTGTTTGAAATCGGTGCCTGTCCCCTTTTCGGGTTTTGGCGAAATCTCAGAAAAGGGGACAGGCACCGCAAACGACCGCGGAGCCAGTCCCCTTTTCTGCCACTTCGCGGCGGCCGCCAGCATCGCCAGCAGCACGAATGCCAGGATCGACATGGGTGTCTTGACGGCGAGGCAGTACGGGAAGAACGTTCGCCAGCCGGCCGTGCGGTAATCGCCGTTGAAGAAAGCGTATTGGCCTTTGGTGGTGGACAAGGTAATGAAGAAACCGTGCAGGTAGGCCTCGGGGACCAAGCGATGGTCGCGGACGAATCGGGCCGCCTGGGCGACGCGCCCGGGGGCGGAGCTTTCGAGGTAAGGGCGCAGCACCCGGTAAAAATGTTGCGGGTTATCCTGGGCGGTCGTGAAGGACTCGTACCTCAGGCCGTAGGAAACCCAGATGAGGGCCCAGACGACCAGCACGTGAACGATCGCCGCGGCGAAAAGAATGCCCGTGCGCTGCAGCGGCCCGCGGACAAGGTGCGTGCCGCCCAGGCGCAACTCCAGCGGCGGGCCGAAGAACACCCGCGCGATCAGCAGGAGCAGCAGCATCGGCGCGACCAGCACGGCCGAGAACTTGGCCAGGAACAACGCCGCCAGCGCCAGCGAACTGAGCAGCACGCTGGCGAAGGTGACGCGATGGAGCATCCGCCAGAAGGCGCCGACGGCGGCCAGGAAGCACAGCGAGGCCAGCAGGTCCATGGTGGACAGGGGTCCGTTGGCCAAGAAGGCCGGGCACAGCGCGTACAAGGCCAGCGACACGATGCCGCCCGTCGGGCCAAAAAGTCGGCGCGACCACAGGTAAACCAACAGGCCCAGCAACACCGAGAACAAGGCCATGAACGACCGCGACAACCGCAGCATCGTTTCGGGATTGTTGCCCGAGTTGTAGAAGAACTCGTAACCGAAGTGCCACAGGGCGCAGTGTCGCCAATGTCGCGAAGGGTCGTCCGGGCCGGAGGCGGCCGCGGAGTCGTCGTGAGGGGGCAGCTTGAAATCCCCCAGCAGCAGCGGCAGG
>CAZYDC010000522.1:0-3699 GCA_964646065.1 uncultured Planctomycetaceae bacterium
CCCGCCTTCGACAACGTGGTTTACCCCGAGCCGGCGCAGCCGATCGTCGCCAAGGACAAGGTCGGCAGGAACGCCCCCTGCCCCTGCGGCAGCGGAAAAAAATACAAGAAGTGCTGCGGCAAATAAAATAGGGACGGACCCCATTTTCTTTCTGAAGAAAATGGGGTCCGTCCCTATTTTATTTTCCCCCGCGAGCGCATTCTTAAAGAAACGCCTCACGGCGCCACACGCCAAATTCCGTTGTTGCCGGCCGCCGGGGTTGCTATCATGGTTCCAGTTCGCTAGGGGCGCCCGAGCGGCTGAATCCGCCGGGCTGAGATGACCCTTGGAACCTGACCGGTGAATTCCCTCGACCGATTCGAGGGCGTGAACCGCGGAGGAAAGCGAAAACAAAATGCTGATCGAATGCCTTGCCGAAAAAGACCTGACACCCCAAGAGGCCGCCCAAATTGTGGCGCTTCAGCACGCGGCATTTCCGGGCACCCCCGAATTCGTCACGCAGCGATGGTATCACACCCCGCTTGCGCCCGATGAGCTATGGTTCTTCGGGCGCACGGGCGGCCGCATGGTTTGCAGCGTGCGCGTGGTGCATCGGACGATCTCCATCGGGGCGGCGAGCTTCCGCGTCGCCGGAATCGCCAACGTCGGCTCGCATCCTGACGTTCGCGGCTCGGGCGCGGGCAAGACCGCCATGCAGGCCGTCGGAGAATACATCGTCCGCGCGGCGGAGCTGGACTTCGGCCTGCTGTTCACCGGCGCGCCCATCGACGGGTTCTACCGCAAGCTCGGTTGGAAGACCGTCACGAATCAACACGCCTCGCTGAACGAAAAAGGCGAGCGAATCCTATCCGACCCCCAGGGCAAGGGAATCACGATGATTTATCCAGGCCAACGGACCCTGGAACAATGGTCCGACGGACTGGTGGACCTCAACGGGCGGGACTGGTAATGGCAACACAATACGAACAGGC
The DNA here is from genome assembly GCA_964646065.1 of uncultured Planctomycetaceae bacterium. Lineage (GTDB taxonomy): Bacteria > Planctomycetota > Phycisphaerae > SM23-33 > SM23-33 > CAZYDC01. The sequence goes on from CAZYDC010000522.1 coordinate 972, forward strand.
CCGGGCGGGCACGATCTCGCCGCAGATGCAGCAGGTGGCCCAGCGCGAGCGGATCGCGCCCGAACTGGTGCGCGACGAAATCGCCGCCGGAAGGTTGGTCATCCCCGCGAACAAACTGCACCTTGCGGGCGTTCCATTCGACTCGAAAGACGAAGGTTCCGACAAAGCCCACGCACCGCGTTGCGTGGGTCTGGTCCCCTGCGGAATCGGGCGGGCGCTGACGACCAAGATCAACGCGAACCTGGGCGCCTCCCCAGTCAGTTCCTGCCGCCAGACCGAACTGCTCAAGATGCAATGGGCGCTGAAGTATGGGGCCGACGCGGTCATGGACCTTTCCACCGGCGGCGACCTGGACGACACGCGGCAGTTTCTGATCGCCAATTCGCCGGCTCCCATCGGCACCGTGCCGATCTACTCGATGATCGTGAACAAGCCCATTGAGGACCTCACGCGCGAGGACATCCTGGGGACCATCGAGAAGCAGGCGAAACAGGGCGTGGACTTCTTCACGATTCACGCGGGCATTTTGCGGCGGCACCTCGAGCCGGCCATGAAGCGCAAGCTGGGCATCGTCTCGCGGGGCGGCAGTTTGCTGGCCAAGTGGATGGTCCATCACGGGCGCGAGAACCCGATGTACGAGATGTTCGACGAGATCAGCGCGATCCTGCGTCAGTACGACGTGACGTATTCGCTGGGCGACGGCCTGAGGCCGGGCTGCCTCGCGGACGCCTCCGACGCGGCGCAGTTCGGCGAGCTGGACGTGCTGGGCGAACTGGTGCAGCGCGCCCGCGCTGCCGGCGTGCAGGTGATGGTCGAGGGACCGGGCCACGTGCCGTTCGACCAGATCGAGATGAACATGAAGCGCCAGCAGCAGGTGTGCGACGGCGCGCCGTTCTACGTGCTGGGCCCGCTGGTGACCGACGCGTTCCCCGGGTACGACCACATCACCTCGGCCATCGGCGCGACCGCGGCCGCGTTCCACGGCGCGAGCTTTTTGTGCTACGTCACGCCGGCAGAGCACCTGGCGCTGCCCTCGCCCGAGGACGTCAAACAGGGGTGCATCGCCTACAAGATCGCCGCGCACGCGGCCGACGTGGCCCGCCACCTGCCCGGCGCCCGCGACTGGGACGACGCCATCTCCACCGCCCGCGCCGAGTTCGACTGGAAACGCCAATTCGAGCTCGCCTTCGACGGCGCGACCGCCCGCGCGATCCGCCGGCGCGACCTGGCCGGCGCCAACGAAGACTACTGCTCCATGTGCGGCCGCGATTGGTGCGCCATGAGAATCAGCCGCGACGTGAAACGCAAACTCGTGGAGCGTGGCGCGTAGGGCGTGGGGCGTAACGGCGAAGAGAAAAGGGGACTGGCTCCGATTTCGGCCGTTTGAAATCGGTGCCTGTCCCCTTTTCTCGGCGAAGTGCGAAAAGAATCTCATTACAAGCTGAACCTTGTTCTTCGCTGCTTCGCTACACGCTCCACGTTCTTCGCCCCTCGTCAAATGAAACGCGGGCGGACCCGTTTAAGGGCCCGCCCGCGCAAGGCGGCAATGCCTCCTTTTGACATTGCCTGCGGCTAATTTCATTCCGCAAACCGTTGCGACTATGCCGCGCGGCGGCGGCGAATCAAGGCCAGCGCGCCGACGGCCAGCAGGCTCATCGTGGCCGGTTCGGGAACAACCGACAGATTGTCGTACTCGACCGTCATGCTGGTCCCGCCCCCGCCGATGGAATCATACAATCCGAAGTACTGCCCGGTGTTGGGGGTGGCGTCGGCGGAGTACGTGTACGACTGGGTGTTGGCGGGCGCGCCCACCTGGGTGACGGTGTAAACGAGCGTCAGGTCGTTCGAGGCGTCGTAGGTTCCCTTCACGTCCAGCAGGTAGCTGTCGGCGGTGCTGAAGTTGGGCACCAGCGGGGTCTGCGACTGAGTGGAACTCGGGTAAACGGTCGCGGCGCTGCCGACCCATTTGACGATGCGGATGCGCCCGCCGTTGGCGGCGCTGACATTCAGGTCGGCCACATACGAACTGTTGACGTCGCCGGAATCGGTGGCCAGGAAACGCAGCCCTGCCGTGTAGTTGGCCGAGTCGACCGGGACGCCCAGCGGGTTAAGAATCACCGATATGTCGAAGTCGTCGGCCGAACTCGCCGGGCCAAGATTGGTCAAGGGAAGGGAGGCAAATCCCTTCACGCTGCCGGTCCCCAGGACGTTTTCATACCAGTGATTCCCGCCGCCGTCGGCGACCACCGACCAGGTGTTGGTCGATGCGCTGGCGTTTCCGATGACGACGCCGGCGGGCGAGCCGGACTCGAAATCCTGACTATAGGGCATTACGGACGCCCGGGCCGCGGAGGCCCACAAAAGCGCGGACAGGACGATCGACATTTTCGCGATGGTGCTGTGATTCATGACATTCTCCTTTGTTGCGGATGTGAAAGTTTCGAGACATTTCTTTTTCTGGCCAGCAGGGCCATGCCGCCCGCCAGCAGGCAGAGCGTCGCGGGCTCGGGAATCGGTTGGGCGAAGATGGCCAGGTTGTCGCCCACCGCCCGACCCAGCGGGTTGTCGGACGAGGTGTTCACGATCGAATCGACACCGGTGGCCGGATCCTGCATCGCCATCGTGGTCGATCCGCCGCCGTCGAGGTTCAGGGCGTTGTAGACGCCGTAATTGCTGACCAGCAGGTTGGCGATTTCACCGGGGGTCATGCCCTGGCTTCCGCCGGCGT
>CAZYDC010000523.1:0-3695 GCA_964646065.1 uncultured Planctomycetaceae bacterium
TTTCACCCCTCGCCGTCGCGGAATAGCCGCCTCGCAATGCCCTCCCGAGAGGTGGCCGCCAAGGATGGCCACCACCCATCAGGCAGCGGGCAAACTGTTCATGCCACTTTCTTCCGTCGGCCGCGCGCGGTAGAGTCTTGCGTGAACGCAATCACACTTTGAAAGGAACACTATGAAACTTTTCGTGCCTGCCCTTGTTCTCCTGGCCTTCTGCGTCGGATGCTCGGTCAGCCCGCCGACGGCGACGGATGTCAAGCTTCACGGCCTGTTCGGCAACGACATGGTCGTGCAGCGCGACGTGCCCATTGCCGTGTACGGCACGGCCAAGGGGCCGGGCACGGTCGACGTGCAGATCGAGCAGGCTGGGCCGGTCAATACCGACGTGTGGCAGGCCCAGCGGCAGGCCAACGTCGATAGCACGGGGCATTGGCGCGTCGAGCTACCCGATCGTCCCGCCGGCGGACCGTACAACCTCCGCGTCGCCGGGGCCGACCGGTCCGTCACCCTGCGAAACGTGATGGTCGGCGAAATCTGGATCTGCTCGGGACAGTCCAACATGGAAATGCTGCTCCGCGACGTCAAGGACGCGCCCCAGGTCCTCGCCGCCGCCGATCAACCTCAAATTCGCCTGTACGTGCAGCCGAAAACCGCCAGCGCCATCCCCATGGAAAACGCCCGCGGCACGTGGGCAATTTGCACGCCCACCAGCGCGGCCGAGTTTTCCGCCGTGGGGTACTATTTCGGTCGCAAGCTGCACCAGGAGCTCGGCGTGCCCGTCGGGTTGATCGATTCCTCCTGGGGCGGCACGTGCGCCGAGGCGTGGACCACGTCGACATCGCTCAGCGCCAACCCCGAGTTGGAGAGCCTTCCCAGAATGTACGACCTGGTGAAGAACAACTTCACGGAAGCCTGGAAGCAATACGAGGTGACGCTCAAGAAATGGCAGAAGGAACACCCCGAGTGGCGCGACTCCTTCCAGCATGACCAGGGCAACCAGGGCGTTGCCTGGGGCTGGGCCAAGCCGGACTTCGCCGACGCCGACTGGAAGAGCATCGAGCTGCCTCGCATGTTGACGGGCATCATCGACGTGAACGGCGCCTTCTGGTTCCGCAGGCAGATCGACATCCCGGCCGCCTGGGCGGGCAAGGACCTGCAAATGTCGCTGGGGTCGATCGACGATTTTGACGTCACGTACTTCAACGGGCAGCAGGTCGGCGCCACCGGCTCGGACGGCGACCAGACGTACAACCTGCCTCGCAAGTACACGGTGCCTGGCGCGCTGGTCAAGGCGGGCAAGGCCACCCTCGCCGTGCGAGTGTTCGACCACTTCGGCGGCGGCGGATTCGGCGGCAGCCCCAACGACATGACGCTCTCGCCGGACGGCAACCGGAAACTCCCGCTGGCCGGGACGTGGAAATTCAAGATCGAAAAGGCCATGGACCCCTCGAAGCTCAAGCCCTGGCCTGCCGGCATGCCCGGCCCGCCCTCGCTGGGGCAGATGCCCGGCGGACTGTATAACGGCATGATCTGCCCGCTGCTGCGGTTCCCCTTCCGCGGCGCGATCTGGTATCAGGGCGAGTCCAACTCCGACCGGCCCAAGCAGTACCGCACGCTGCTGCCGACGATGATCGGCGACTGGCGCCGCGGGGCCGGGCGCGAGTTCCCGTTCTACATCGTTCAGTTGCCCAGCTACGGGCAGGACTGGTCCGAGACGCGCGAGGCCCAGGCCTGGATCGTCCAGCACGTCCCGCACACCGGCTTGGCCGTCACGATGGACATCCCCGACTACGACCTGCACCCCAAGATCAAGGAGCCCGTCGGGCAGCGGCTGGCCCTGCTGGCCTTGGCCAACGTGTACGGCCAGAAGGTCGTCGCCTCGGGTCCGGTGTACAAGTCCATGAAGATCGAGGGCAAGCAGATTCGCCTGACGTTCGACCTGGACGGCGGACAACTGCTCAAGACCCCCGACAACACCCCGCTGCACAACTTCGTCATCGCCGGCGCGGACCGCAAGTTCTACCCCGCCAAGGCCGTCATCGACGGCGACACCATCCTGGTTTCGAGCGACCTGGTGCCGCATCCCGTGGCCGTCCGCTACGGGTGGGCGAACGTCGTCCCCGACTGCGACTTCTACAGTTCCAACGCCTTCAACCTGACCCTCCTGCCGGCGGGCACCTTCCGCACCGACGATTGGCCGATCGGGCCGGTGGCAGCGAATTGACGTAACGAGGGCATGGAATTCATGAAACCTTTGAGAGAACCGGAGCATCGGAACAACCATGATTCATCGCATTGAAGTTCGACCCAAGGCCCAGTTCGGCGACCCGCAAGGCGCCGGCGTGTTTTCGCAGATCAAGGAACTGGGCATCGCGACCGTCGCGGCGGCCAAGTCGGCGCGGCTGTTCTTCCTCTACGGCGAACTGTCCGCCGACGACGCGCGGAAGGTGGCGGAAGATCTGCTCATCGATCCGGTCGTTGAAGATTTCCAATTGAACGATGAGGCGCCCAAAGGGACTTCGGAACTCTCTACCACGGCCGCCTCTTCAATCGTCAATCGTCAATCGTCAATCGTCAATGTCGTTGAGGTTCATCTTAAGCCCGGCGTGACGGACCCGGTGGCGCAGTCGTGCGAGCAGGCCATTCGCGACATGGGCTTTGCGGTTTCGTCGGTCCGCACCGCGCGGCGATACGAGTTGGAGGGCGAGTTGGACGACGCCCAGCGCGACGCCATCGCCCGCAAGTTGCTGGCCAACGCGGTCATCGAGGACGTGTATTTCGCCTCGCACACGCCGCCGGATGTCCAAGGCCGTTCGTACGATTTCAAGATCACCGAAATCCCGATCCGAGGCCTGGACGACGCCGGCCTGGTCAAGCTGTCCAAGGAGGGCGACCTCTTCCTGAACCTCAACGAGATGAAAGCGATCCAGGAATATTTTCGCTCGCTCGCGCGCGAGCCTCGCGACGTGGAACTGGAGATGATCGCCCAGACCTGGAGCGAGCACTGCGTCCACAAGACCTTCCGCAGCGACGTGGCCTACAGCGGTTCGCCGCTGCCGGGCGACTGGGAATTTCAGTGGAAGGCGGCCGACGCTGCCGAACTCGAATCGCTGCGGGCCGAACTGAAAGAGGCGATTCTGGGCGCCGGGTACGCGGGCGAATATATTGACGAGCACCTGGCCGCCCTGATGCACGCCGCGGCGGCGGAACTGCCGGCGGGGCCGGCGACCATCACCCTGACCGTCGATTCGCAAAACGCGCTGGACCGCGTGGTGCGGGTCAACGGCAAGCGGGTGGTGGCGTTCAGTTGGGCCAACTCCGCGTCCAAGGGCGAACCGTTCAGCCTGCGGATTCCTAACCTCATCAAGAACACGATTTTCAAGGCCACGCAGGACCTGGCCAAGCCCTGGTGCATCAGCGTATTCAAGGACAACGCCGGCGTGATCGAGTTCGACGAGCATCACGCGGTGTGCTTCAAGGTCGAGACGCACAATCATCCTTCGGCGCTGGACCCGTACGGCGGCGCGGGCACGGGCATCGGCGGAGTCGTTCGCGACCCGATGGGCACCGGCATGGGCGCCAAGCCCGTGGCCAACACAGACATTTTTTGTTTCGGCCTGCCGGACATGGACCTGGCCGACGTGCCCAAGGGCGTACTGCATCCGCGGCGAGTGATGCGCGGCGTGGTGGCCGGCGTG
>CAZYDC010000524.1:0-3693 GCA_964646065.1 uncultured Planctomycetaceae bacterium
CGAACCCGCCGCCACGCTCCGCCGCTGGGGCTTGCTCTTGCCTTCCATCCGCGGGGCGAACTCCACGTTTTCCTCGACCGTCATGTGCGGCCAGAGCGCGTAATTTTGGAACACCATGGCCGCCCGCCGCTCCTGCGGCGGCAGATCGGTCACGTCGCGGTCGCCAAAAAAAACCCGCCCGCTGGTGGCGTCCAGCAGGCCCGCGACGATCCGAAGCAGCGTCGTCTTTCCGCACCCGCTGGGGCCCAGCAGGAAGAAAAACTCGCCCGTCGCCACGGTCAGGCTGATGTCCCGCACCGCCGCCGGGCCGGGACCATACTGCTTGACGATATTTTCCAGCGTAATCACAATCTGTCTTTCACGGTGCGAATTGCGGACTCGCAACCGGCGCTCCGCCGAATACAATAGCTCGTTAGCGGCTGATTTTCCGCAAGTTTTCCGCCGACATTTGGTATTCTTTTGGTGGGCCGACATCCGGAGCCCGCGCGACGGAACGCTCGCCGGAGGGCCTGAGGACATTCTACGGACAACGCGATGGACAACATGCGCATCCTGTTTTGCCGGTGCAGCGGAACCGACCTGCTCGCCCCCGCTGCGCGGGAGGCGATTGCATCGGCCCTGGGCGGCGCGAATTCCGCCGCCCAAGTGTGGATCGTGGACGACCTGTGCGGCCTGGCGGAGCGGCGAGACCAGCGGTTGGCGCAATGGGCATCCGGCGAGGGTTCGCCGGTCGTCATCGCCTGCCACGAGCGCGCGGTGCGGGCGCTGTTTGAATTTGCCGGGCGTCCGCTGCCGGCGGCGGAGCGCGTTGTGAATGTGCGAGGTGCGAGCGTGGAAGAGGCGATTGGCATGGTTCAATCGTTGGGTCAAGCGAGCGCCCAATCGCCTTCCGGGGTGCCCAACGACGCCGACAAGCAAGCTGGATCTAACGTCGGCTTGCCTGTCGGCGCAGTAGAACCTTTAACAAAGAAGAGCTTGGAGAAAATAGGGACGGACGGCATTGTTCCGGCGTCTGAAGAGCGAATATGGGGACAGACACCGATTTCAAACAGCGAAATCGGTCTCAGTCCCCATATTCGCGGCGGAATCGTGGATCCCCAATTGTCTGACTGGCAGCCCTGGTATCCGCTGATCGATTCCGCCCGGTGCGTGCAGTGCAAGAAATGCCTGGGCTTCTGCCTTTTCGGGGTCTACGCGATGGACGGCGACAAGGTCCGCGTCGCGAATCCGCGAGCCTGCAAGAACAACTGTCCTGCCTGCGCCCGCGTGTGCCCGCAACTGGCGATTATTTTTCCCAAGTGCAAGGATTCGCCCATCAACGGCGCGGCGATCCGCGAGCAGGACCTGGCCCGCAAGGACCTGAAGGTGGATGTCGATGCGATTGCCCGCTCCGGCGATTTGTACGCGGAGCTGCGAAAGCGGGCCACCAACGTTGAAAAGCCCGGGAGTTCCGAATGAGTTCGCGCAGCCTGCAACCGGCGATTGTGCTTGTGGCTGACCGAACGCTCAGCGCGGACTACAAGGTCCTTTTCGAGGGCATTTTCGCCACGATGCAGACGACCAACTGCCCGGGGCCGCTGATGCGGCACTTCGTTTCGCCTCCCGTTCGGACGGATGCCGGCGGCAGGGCGCGGACCGTTCCGCTGGGGCTCCGGCGAGTCGAGTCGGCGCTGCTGGCGGCCGGGGTCGCGGGCCCGGACGACGTGGTCTGCGCCACGCCCGAAAGCCTGCCTCATCTGCTGGGTCCGTGGACCAAAATGGTCGGCGTCAGTTCCAGCGATTTTCTGGGCAGGGGGATGAGCAACACCACCACGCACAGTTTCTGGGGCGGCCGGCTTTACAGCGAATACTGGCTGGCGGACATGATGGAAACCATTCGCCGCGCCAAAGAGCGGCACGGTTTTTCCGTGCTGGCCGGCGGGGCGGGTGCATGGCAACTCGTCGCCGATCCGGATCGCGCGAAGGAACTGGGTTTTGACTGCGTGTACGAAGGTCACTTCGAGCAGGAGGGTCCGCCGCTGGCGGCGGCTGTGCTGGCCGGAAAGGCCCTGCCTGCGCACGTGCGCGCGGGATCGACCGCGTGCGAACAAATCCGGCCTATCGTCGGCCCGTCGATGATGGGCACGATCGAGCTTTCGCGCGGATGCGGCAAGGGCTGCCGGTTCTGCACGGCGGGGCTGCACAAGATGACCCACCTGCCCAAGGAATTGATTTTGGCTGACCTTGCCGTCAACGTCGCCAGCGGGCGGGGCGGCGTCGTGTCCAGCAGCGAGGATTTTTTTCGCTACGGCGGCGCGGGGCCTCACGTGAATTTCGAGGCCCTGCGCGACCTGCTGGAATCGATGCGCGCGGTGAAGGGCCTGGGCTTCATGCAGATCGACCACGCGAACGTTTCCAGCGTGCTGCAATTCGAGCCGGCGCAGCTTCGAGAGGTCGCCCGGTTGCTTCAGTGGGAGCGGCCCAGCGAATATCTGTGGGTCAACCTGGGCATCGAGAGCGCCAACGGCAAGCTCGTCCAGGCCAACGGGCCGGGCAAGATCATGCCGTTCCGGGCCGAGGATTGGGAGGCGATGGTCAAGCAGGCCGCCACGGTGCTGGAGGAAAGCGGGTTCTTCCCGGTCTTCAGCGTGATCCTCGGTCTGCCGGGCGAGACACCGGAGGATGTTCAGCGGACGCGGCAGTTGGTAGAATGGCTTTCCAGGCGGCGGTCGGTGATTTTCCCGATCTTCCACGAGCCGGTGGCCGCGCAGGCTCGCGGGCGCGGCGAGGCGTTCGGCACGGCCAGGATGAGGCAGGACCACCTGGACCTGTACACGGCCTGCTACGAAATCAATTTTCGTCGCGTGCCGAGGCTATACTGGGACAATCAGCGCGTCGGCGGCGTCAGTTTGGCCAAACGGTTGGCGGTGCAACTGCTGGGCCTGGCGGAAGTCCACGCCTGGCGGAAGAATTTCGCCCGGACGCGAAAAAGGTTGAAGGCGTGAAGCCCCGCATCCGCTTCGAGGTTGGCTCGAAACTATGAAAAGAGAACGGGATTAAAGAGGATGAACGAGAGTAAAGGATTATATTTCTTGTGTCGTAATCCTGGTAATCTTTGAATCCTTGTAATCCCGCTCCAAGACCCTTGTCTCAGGCGAAACGTTAGAATGTGAAATGATCGAATCATGGCATAAAGATCCGGCGTCTCAGGTTCTCCCCCGCTTGCCGGTGGACGCGAAGATTCCCTCCCTGCGGGCCCATCGCGAAAAGCTGCGCCAGGCCGCGGGGGAATACGTTCGCCTCAATCGCCTGGTCGGACCGTTGTCGATGGACGAACTCCGCCGCCACGCCGCCGGGGCGATCGAGATATTTGAAGCGGCCCTAGGTCTGCCGGCCGAGTCGCCGCCGCGATACCTGGAATTCGCCGCCGTGCTGCTGAGCAACGAGGTCTGGCGTCCGGTCGTGGCGGCCGTGCCGACGGATCGCCGCCTGTTGCTGCTGCCGCAGTGCCTTCGCCAACCGGAAAAATGCCCGGCCACGGTCGGCGAGCTGGGCCTTCAGTGCCGCCGGTGCGGCGGTTGCCCCATCGGCGAGGTCTCCTCGCGGGCCGTGGAACTGGGCTATGTGGTTCTAGTGGCGGAGGGTTCGGCCCTGGTGACGTCCCTGGTGGCCTCGGGGCGAATCGAGGCGATCATCGGCGTGGGCTGCCTGGGC
>CAZYDC010000525.1:0-3691 GCA_964646065.1 uncultured Planctomycetaceae bacterium
TGGCGGCCATCACTGGCGGCCGCCAAAGGAGAGTCCCTATGAAAAATTTGAGCGACGAAAATCGAAAGAGGCGAAAATTCAGGGGTCTGAAAATGATAACATGCTTATTATCACATACTTACGGCTTTGGGGGCGGGGGCAAACGGGTTCCAGTGGCTTGCAAAGACGTTCTAGTGAGCCGCCTGGACGTTCCAATGGCTTCCCAATGCCCCCAAAACAGGTTCCAATGCGTTCCAAAGTCGCCAAAAAGGCCCGTTTGTAGTGTGCCCATGAGGACATTTTTGAAAGAATCGCCTCACGGCGACTCTACGAACCGAGAATCGACCTCCAAATCGCTCGCCTTTGGCTCGCGGCTAAACGTGCTGTTCGCCGGAACTTCGCTGCGACCAGTCGGTTTGTTGGTAATCTTCGTTGAAACCGGCGGCGGGGGTGGCTAGGATAAACGGGCGGGTCGTATATCGCTCGGACCTTGCGGACAGTTAAGAACTTATAAGGAGACGTATATGCGGTCGACGAAAATGCTTTCCGTAGCGGTTTGCCTGCTGGCGGCCGGCGTCGCGTTTGGACAGACCACCAAGCCCGCCGTCAAGCCTGTGCCCGCCGGGGCGATCCTGGAGCAGATCCCGGCAGGGTCGATGGGGTTCATCGTCGTGCCGGACGTTCGGTCGCGCACGGCCCAGGTGGACAAGTTCATGGAGCAGATCGGCCAGAGCTCGGCGTACAAGGCCTCCGAGGTCAAGGGCTTCCTGGAGTACATCGTCAAGGAGGCCAAGCTGGGCGAGGGGTTCAACCCCGACGGCGGCTTCGCGGCGGTGATGCTGGACATGCAGCAGTTCAAGATCAACGCGGCCTCACTGATGTCTCAGCACGACGAGAACGGCGAACCGCTCAAGCTGCCCTACGTGGTGATCGTTCCGGGCGCGAGCGTCGAGACGGTCTTCTCGCAGTTCGAGCGCTCGACGCCCGAGGGCGCCAAGCACGTGCAGGTCAAGCTGCGCATGAGCGACATGTTCGCGGCGGCCTCCAACGGATACGTGCTGCTCAGCCCGCGCGAGGACGCGCTGGACGCGGCCGTGCAGGCCAAGCAGAACGCCGCCGGCGAAATGACCGCCGAGCAGGTCAAGCTGATCGGCTCCTCCGGGATGGCGTTCTACTTGAACATGAAAGTCTCCGGGCCGCTGATCATCAAGATGATCAAGCAGTCGGAAGACATGATGGCCGCGATGAGCGCGATGAGCGGCCACAATGCCGGGGCCGGCATGGAAAACATCCAAATGGGCCTGATGGGCAAGGTCCTGCCCTTCTATCGCCAGGCGATCGCCCAGATGGAATCGGCCCTGGTGACCGTGAAGTTCACCGACGTTGGCCCGGCGATCACGGAACGCGTCACGTTCGTTAAAGACAGCGATATCGCCAAGTCCTTTTCGGCGGCCAAGGCCATCGAGACCTCCATGCTCTCGCGGCTGCCGAACCTGGATTACATCTTCGCGATGGAAGCCTCCGGTTCCGAGATGACCCCCGAGCGGGCCAAGGCGACCGGCGACCAGATGGACAAGCTGCTGGCCGACAAGTTCCTGGCCGACGTTCCGGAGGCCGACAAGGCCCGGATCAGGAAGCTGGCGCTGGACTGGAACGAGCAGGTGCGGGGCGCGCAGTTGGTTTTCGGCGCCGCGCCCAAGGACAAAGGCCTGTTCGCGTTGGCGATGGTGCTGCAATGCAAGGACTCCAAGAAGACCAAGGACCTGCTGGCCGAGGGCACGGACCTGGCGGCCGAAGTGCTGCTCAAGAAACTCACCGGACTGATGACCCCGCCGGAGGGCGGCGCCGAGACGCCCGCGCCGGCCAACCCGGGGCAGTTCGCCCCGCCGATCGCCGGGGCCGCGGATAACGCCGCCCCCGCCGCCAAGACACCGACGACAGGCCCGGTCGCCACAAGCCCGGCCGCCGAGCCGCCCGTCAAGATCACCTATAAGAAGGACGCCACGAAATCCGGCGCCACCAGCGTGGACGCGATTGTCATCAGCTCCCCGCAGTTCGCGGACCATCAGAAGGAACTGGTGAAATACCTCGGCGACGAACAGGTGCGCGTGCTGATCGCCGCTCCGACCGACAAGCTGGTGGTCGTCACCTTCGGCGGCGCCGAGGACATGATGACCGCGGCGCTCAAGACCGCCGCCGACAACAGCGGCGACATCGTCGGAAAGGAAAACCAGGCGGTCGTGGACCAACTGCCCAAACAGCGAACCGTGCTGGCCATGTTCGACCTGTCCAACATGTTCAAGATGGTCAAGCAGACCGCGCCCGAGGATAAGAACATCCCCACCATCGAAACCCACGCCCCGGCCGTGTTCACCGTCAACATGACGGACAACATGGTCGAGGAATTCATCCTGGTCCCCAACGCCATGATCAAGGACATCGTCAAGCTCGTCCAGACATACGTTCTCCGGAGAATGTCGCCCGGCCCCGGCGAGGAAACCCCCGGCACTGAAAAGCCCAAAAAACCGCACGAGGATTTCTAAATAAGAAGGCAACAGGCAACAGGCAACAGGAAATAGGAAATAGGAAAGAACGACGTTCTTGCCTAATGCCTAATGCCTACTGCCTAGTCCCTAGTGCCTATTCTCACGCACCGACGATTTGAATGGCGTTCTTTCCGCTGCGTTTGACCGCGCGCAGGGCCTGGTCGGCGGCGCGGAGCAGATCGCGGCAGCTTTGACCGTCGGCGGGGAAATTGGCCAGCCCGCCGGAGATCGTCAGCGCGCCCTTTGCCTCCGGCCCAAGGCTCGGGAAGGAGTGAGCGCTGACCGCGCGGCAAAACCGCTCGGCCAGCCGCTGGAAGTCCTGCAGGGGTTTGCTCGATGCCCGACGCGGCGGCTGAACGTCCCAGAACAGCACCGCGAACTCGTCCCCGCCGATCCGAGCCACCACGTCGTGCGTGCGGCTGGTCCGCTTCATCAGCGAGGCCGTCTCTCGCAAAATCTCGTCGCCGGCGGCGTGGCCGTACGTTTCGTTGTAGTGCTTGAAATCGTCGATGTCGTACAGCAGCAGCGTCACGCGGAAGTGGCTGAGCTTGGCCTGGGAAAGAATATGATCGGTCAGATGGTAAAAATAGCGGCGGTTGTAGGCGCCGGTCAGGTGATCGGTGACGGCGAGGCGATGCAGCGTCGCCGTCCGCCTGCCTGCCTTCTCCAAGGCCGGCAGAAGCTCGCGCAGGCTTTCCAGGAACCGGCGCGACTCCGCCGGGAAAGCCCCAGGCGCCACGCTCACCAACGCGCGCGGCGGCGAACCCGACGCCAGCAGCAGCGCCTCGCCGGTGGCACCCCCAAGTCTGCTTGTGGGTGTCTGTGGAGGACCGCTTACTTCGCTACGCGGATCGCCCGGATCGCCTGCGGGGGCATCGACCCATCGCGATTGTATCGCCAGTTTCGAGGCCACCAGGTCCACCACGGCCGACTCCAGGTCCGAGATGCTCGTCGCCGCATCGACCAACGCGGCGATCTCCGCCGAGTCAAGCCCCTCCGCCTGTGGCACAGCCTCCCCCGGCTGTGTCTCTGGCTGTGCCTGCGGTGGCTCTTGCGTCTTCACCGCCGCCGGTTTTTCCGGCGCGTCCAATCCAGCCAGGCGGCGGATCGTCGCCACGTCCGCGCGGGTGGGAGGATAGATGAAATAGTCGTCCAGTCCCTTGCCC
>CAZYDC010000526.1:0-3668 GCA_964646065.1 uncultured Planctomycetaceae bacterium
GTGCGGCTGTTGGAAGCTGCCGATGAACTTGGGGTCGCCGTTGCCGACGGCGGCTAGCTCGCCCGGGCCTGCGATGCGGAAGTTAACCGTCAGCGCGGCGTTGGGCACGACCAGGCCGTCGCGGTCGAGCACCTCAACGGTGACGAAGGCCAGGTCGTTGCGGTCGGCCTGGATTTTCGGGCGGTCGGCGGTCAGTCGCAGTTTGGCCGGCGCTCCGGCGGTGCGAAGCGACTGCCGTGCGACGACTTTGCCGCCGGCCAATGCCTCGGCCCGCAGCTCGCCGGGCTCGTACGGCACGTCGAACGTGGCCGTGAACTTGGTCTCGCGCGAGACGGGCTTGGTGCCCAGGTCCTTGCCGTTGAGGGTCAGCCGCACCTGCTGGGCGGTGGAATAAACCGAGACCTGCATCGGCTTGCCCTCGCACGCCGGCCAAGTCCAACTGCGTTCCTCGTCGGGCCAGCCCCAGGGGTTGAGCCATTCCTTGCGGCCCTCGGGCAGCGGGGCATGGACGGCCATTTCCAGGGCGCTGCGGCCCCAGAGCACGTCGCGATAATACGAGGGCGGTTTCTTGAATCCGCAGACGTCGATGTCGCCGCAGTCGCAGCCGTGGAACGGCCAGCGCTCGGGGTTGATATTGCCGTCGAGATCGTGGAAGCCGATGCCGCACTCGCCGAAGTAGTCCATGCCGGTCCAGACGAAATCGCCGGCGACGTGGGCGTTGTCCAGCACGCCCATCCACTGGTCGAACGCGAAGAGCGGCCAAGACTCGGTGGCCAGGATGACCCGCATGGGGTGCCTGCCGTGGTCGCGGACGTAGAGCGCGTGAGCGTAGTTGTACCCGGACACGTCCAGCGGGGCCAGGAACGGGTCGGCCTCGTCCCTCATGCCGCCGATGGCCGAGGTGACCGGCCGCGTGGGGTCCAGCAGTCGCACGCGGTCGGCCTGCATTTTGGACAGCTCCGCGCCGGAGGGCAGCATGTACTCCATGATCTCGTTGCCGATGCTCCAGATGACGATGCTGGGGTGGTTGCGGTCGCGGAGGACCATGCTGTCGGTGTCGCTCTGCCACCACTGGTCGAAGAAGCGGTGATAGTCCTCGGGATTTTTCTGGAGCTGCCACTGGTCGAAGGACTCGTCCATCACCAGCATGCCCAGGCGGTCGCAGGCGTCCAGAAAGGCCGGGGAGGGCGGATTGTGGGCGGTGCGGATCGCGTTGAACCCATTGGCCTTCATGATCTCCACGCGGCGGACCTCGGCGCGGTCGATGGTCGCGGAGCCCAATGGGCCGTTGTCGTGATGCATGCAGGCGCCCTTCATCTTGAGCGACTGCCCGTTGAGCTGGAACCCCACCCGCGCGTCGAAACTGAACGTGCGAATGCCAAACGGCACGCGAACGGTGTCGATCACCACGCCGTCCTGGAGCACCTCGACGACGGCCTCGTAGAGGGTGGGCGAATCGACGGACCAGCGCCGCGGCTTCTTGACGACGAGCGTCTGCTCGACGGTCGAGCTGTGTAGCATGGGCATCTTGCCCATGTGTGTCGAGGGCGTCTCGCCCTCGTGTGCCGCGGTCGTCCCGCCCGCGTCTTGCTGTTGCTGTTTTGTTGCGGAAGAAACTCCGGACGCGGGCAAGATGCCCGTGAGAGTCATGGCCGTGACGGCCTTGCTACTGTTGAGGATCGTCGCGCGGACCTGCACGTTCGCCGCAGCCGAGCTGTCGTTCTGGAGCGTGGTCACGATTCGCACGGCGGCCTGCTTGTCGGTCACGTCGGGCGTGGTGACGCACACGCCGTACGGCGCGACGTGGAGCGGGGCGGTCAGGGTCAGCCAGACGTGGCGATAGATTCCCGAGCCGCTGTACCAGCGGCTGTTCTTACCGAGGTTTCGCACGCGCACGGCCAGCACGTTGGTCTGGCCTGCCGGTTTGAGGTGCGGCGCCAGGTCGTACTGGAAGCTGGTGTAACCGTACGGGTGATTCCCAAGGTGTACGCCGTTGATCCACACGTCGGAGTCCATGTAGACGCCGTCGAAGCGAACGGACACGGACTTGTCGCGGTCGGCGGCGGGCAGCTTGAATTGCTTGCGATACCATCCGACGCCGCCCAGCACGTAGCCGGTGTGTTTTCCGCCGGGGCTGGCGTGCGTGTCGAAAGGCCCGACCCGCACGCGCTCACCGGTCATCGCCGGGGCGTCCACGATCCCGCCGCTGCCGGGCCCGTCGAACACGCGCACGGCCAGCACGTCCGTTCCGTCGTACTTCAGCAGCGAGGCGGGCACCGTGTAAACGCGGTCCACGAAATAAGCCGTCTGATACTGAGGCGGGAAGGTCCCGCAGCCGCCGATCCGCACGCCGTTGACGAACGCCTCGTCCACGTCGTCCACCTTGCCCAGCAGGAACACGACGTCCTGACCCTTGTACGCCGCCGGGACATCCACCCGCCGGCGATACCAGCCGAACACGTTGTCGTCGGTGTAATTGGAATGGTGCTCCCAGCAGTCCGGCAGGCGCACGGTTTCCCAATCCGACTCGTCGAGGTTCGGGTCCTTCCAGTCGGCGTCGTCGCCTTTCTTGAATCGCCACGTGCCCTGCGCGACCGGCAGGTAGCAATGTTCGTACGTTTCGGGCGTCGCCGGCGGAAGATCCTCGATGCTCCAATCGTGCGGCAAGTCCAGCCGCCGCCAGCGCGCGTCGTCAAAGGCGGCGCCTTCCGCACCTGGCGCGTCACCCAGGTGAAACCGCCAACCGTCGTCGAACAATCGTTCGCGCGTGGGTTCAATGTTTGGTGCCAAACTCTTCTTAGACTTTCGCTTTGCCGTGGACTTCGCCATGAGGCTCTCCGTAATTTTCAGCGTCAAATTGTTTCGCAGGTTTCTTGAGCGAGATTACAGGATTATCAGATTACTGGATTGAAAGACAATTCAAATCCAGGAAGTGGCGGGACTATTCGATTCGGCCGAAGATGGCGCGAGGAGGCAAAATCGGCACGCCGCGAAACTCGCGGAGGTCGAGCAAATCCTTGTCCCCGGTTATCAGGCAATCCGCGCCGGCGGCCAGTGCGGTGCCCAGCACGGGAAGATCGTCCGCATCGCGGCAGGAATTCGGGGGTAGTGGAAGAGGTTCCACCAACTGCACTTGGGTTCGCAGAAACGCCACGGTCTGGCGGATCTCATCAGGCGGGGCGCCGAACTTGTCGGCGGCGTGGTCGGCGAATTCGCGAAGGATATGCTCCGACAGCACCACGGTCCATTTCTCGCTGCCCAGCACCGCGTCCAGCAGCGATTCGCACAGGCCCCGCCCAAAGATTCCCGACAAAAGCACATTCGTGTCCAGGACGATCTTCACGAAACCGCCTTGAAGATGTCTTCGTCGGTCAGCAGGCCTTTGGCCTCGGCGTAGGGGCGGAGTCTCTGGCGAATCTGCCGCAACTGCTCCTGGGCGACGTACCGGCGCAGAGAGTCCCGCACCAGATCGCTGACAGGGCGATGCTGCTTCTTGCCCAATTGCTGGAGCTCCTTTCGAAGCTCAGCCGGAATGCGAACGGTAAGATTACTCATGCACTACATTGTAGTGCATCCGATGAAAAAGTCAATCGCCAACCCAATGAAACTGAAATCCGGTTCTCCTCCAATTTAAGTGGTGAAAAATCGAAGGTCTTGTAACAGAACAA
>CAZYDC010000527.1:0-3648 GCA_964646065.1 uncultured Planctomycetaceae bacterium
AGGCATAACTATTCAGGTCGCCCGTGAGGGTGCCCAGGCTCTGCATCGTGCCGCCGCTGTACAGAAAGGCACGGTCGATGCCGCCGGCGCTCTCGGAAAAGCCAGCGACCTGCCCAAGATTGTTGATGCCACGGGCGGAACTAAACACATCGCCGGTAAGGGTGCCAAGGTCTTGCGTTTGTCCATTGCTGTACAGAACCGCGTGGGTCTGTCCGCTTGAGGAATTGGACTCGCCGACCACCTGCCCGGAATCGTTGATGCTGTAGCCCGTGCTCGCCTTGCCCGCGGCGCCGAGCGCTTGCATCTGTCCGCCGCTGCACAGAAAGGCGGTGTTGGCGGGACCGCCCGGGGCGGTGATGTAAGTATATCCCGCGACGGTGCCGGAACTATTGATCCCAAAGGCGGAGCTGGAATCGCCGCTCAGGGTGCCCAGGTCCTGCATCTGTCCGCCGCTGTACAGAAAGGCCCGATAGTCGCCGCCGGCGGTGTCGGAACTGCCAACGACCTGCCCGGCGTTGTTGATTCCGTAGGCACTGCTCTGCAAGCCGCCGAAGGTGCCCAGGCTCGTGATGGTGTATTGCTCCGTGGCCCATGCCCCGGCGCAGGACGCACAAATCGCAACGACCAGAAGAATTGTTCGGTTCACCTCAGGCTCCTTTTGTGACGGGACGCGAGCATTCGCCGCACGCCTTGTCACTCCTTTTCCCTTCCTCGGACCAGTTCCGGACCCAATGACACTTGTACTGCCCGCTCAAACGTCAGCCCTGAAAACAACTGCCAATTCAGAAGTTATCACCAATTTCGGGTTTGTCCAGCGAAAAATAGACAAAATCTGCAAATATTCCCAGATGAGGCCCAAACGCGACACAGCCATTCATGCCTGTCCGACGGACACCCTAAAACATGAAAATGCGCTTTGGCCGCTGAGGTCGCAGAGAAACTGAGAACGGCAAAGAAGAGATGAATTGGCAGGATACCCGCTTTATCCGTTTCCCACATAGTTTCTTGCTTTTCTCAGTTTCTCTGCGACCTCAGCGGCTAAATCTGTTTGGGGCCGGCAAGAATATGCAATCGCGCTGGCATTCCGATACTTCTTATGCCGGGCGCCAGGTCAGATGCGCACCTCTTTGCCGGTCGCGGCGGATTGTCCCAGGGCGTCGAGCATGTGCATGAGCTGGATGATCTCTTCACCGGAGGCGATCATCTTCTTTTTGGGGTCGCGGATGCAATCGACGAAGTGTTCGTAGGCCTCGAAGAGGGGGTAGCCGCCGTATTGGGTGCCCAGCTCCGTGGTTTCGAGGATGTCTTCGCCGCGATAGATTTTCGCGGGGAACAGCGAACAGCCGCCTTTGTCGCCGTAGATGCGGGTTTCCTGGACGGGGGCGTTGTGCGCGTCCCAGCAGATTTCGGCGGCGATAACGCGTCCGCCTTCGAAGCGGATGAAACCGCAGGACATCTCGTCCACTTCGACGGGCATTTTCTTTCGTTTGAGGATCGGGGCCGCGACTTTGTTCCACATCATGCCCGCGACGGAAATGGGCTTGGGATTGCC
The DNA here is from genome assembly GCA_964646065.1 of uncultured Planctomycetaceae bacterium. Classification (GTDB taxonomy): domain Bacteria; phylum Planctomycetota; class Phycisphaerae; order SM23-33; family SM23-33; genus CAZYDC01. Next base: position 1,553 of record CAZYDC010000527.1, read on the forward strand.
CATGAGATACCACGCCAGGTCGATCAGGTGAACCCCGATGTCGCCCAGTGCGCCGAATCCGGCCTCTTCTTTGCGGATGAACCATTCGCCGCGACCCATCGAGCCGCCGGGCTCAAAGTTCAGGCGCGGCCAGCCTTTTCGGCGGATCCAGGTCGAGCGGGCGTAATAGACGTCGCCGAAATCGCCGCGGTCGTAGCAGGCGCGGGCCAATTGGGCGTCGCGGCTGAACCGCATCGCCTGCTCGACCATGAGCCGCTTGCCGGCCTTCCTGGCCGCGGCGACCATGGCCGTCGCTTGTTTGGCATTCAAGGCCATGGGCTTCTCGACCAGCACGTGCTTGCCTTTCTTCAGGGCGTCGATGGTCATGGGCGCGTGCAGGCAGTTGGGCACCGCGATGCTCACGGCGTCGAGTTCCGGCAGCGCGAACATTTCGCGGTAGTCGGTGAACACTTTCGTGACGCCGTGGAGCTTGGCGAATTGCCGGGCTTCCGGCTCGTTGAGGTCGCAGATGGCCGCCAGTTCGACGTCCGGCAGCTTGGCAAACGCCTGCATGTGATACCGGCCCATGCCGGTGCCCACTACGCCAATTCTAAGTTTCTTCGCCACGCGCTGGGTACTCCTTGTTTGAGAGAATGACCTGTTGCCAGCTAAAGAAGGTTCGACCGCCTTACGACCACGCTGGGGCCGTTCTGGAATGTCGGTTGCGGCAAGACCACGGCGGCAAGATTATCCCGTGTCTCCAGCAGATACGCTCGCAGAATGCCGTCGGTCTCGGTTTGTCCTCGCCGTTCCCCGGATACCTCGACGCTCGGGCCATACGCCAGGCATTCGGCCTCGGCATCGTTGCCTGCCGGGTCCACGATGGGAATGCGGGCGATCATTTCTTCGTCAAAAGCCCCGTTCCTGATCTTGCATTTGATACGACATTCTGTCGTCATTGGAAATCCTCTTCTTGATCGATTTCTAAGTATAGCCAACTGATATTCCAATGCTTCCAGCCCCTATGACCCGGTCATTGCGAGTTTTTTGGTTCCCCTCGGATTACGGTGTCGCTCTTCCGTAAGAATGGGCGTCGGCGCGGCTACCCTCCGTCTGCGACCGCGAGACTGGGCAAAGAAAGAACTCAAAAGTTGGCCCATCTCGGCATAGCTTTCTTCAATATTCTCCGGGGCGATTTGGACGACGTCCTCAAGCTCCATGCCCCATTCCAGAAACTCGATCAACCGTCTATCTACCCGTTGCCTTCGAGCCTCATGGTAAGCATCCATATTGAACATATCCTTCTCTGCCTGTTCCACACTCAAGCGGTGTTCCTTGAGTCCAAACAACACCCCCATCGCCATTTCCGCAAAAAGCCGTTCAACGTCTTTCTTTTGATTGGAGGCCCAGAGAATATCCACCAGTCTGTTCTGTGATTTTGTTTTCATTTTCATCCGTACTTATATTTTAGGAGGGCAACATCGCCTGATTCATGCACGAAGTAATGTATTTCGGATCCGTCCCTTCCCTTGAGAAACACTTTTCTCCATCGGCCGGGCAGGGCCTTTCTCAACAATCGTAAAACCAAACTGTTTTTTACCCGCACAATGTCCCGGGCTCCGGGAGGGTCGGCAGGTTTCCAACCCGCCGGAACACCCGGCCACTCTCGCCATGATCTATAGATTTCCATATGGAGCAGTGCTCCTTTGAATGCTCGAACCAGTGACTCATTGTCCAAGAAACCGCACTCGATTCAAGGAATTTCGCCTCACCCGATCGCGATGATCGCCTGCATCTCATTCTGCATCTTGATCAGCTTGGCGTAGAGGCCGCCTTCCTTGTTCGCGAGTTCCTCGTGGCTGCCTTGCTCGATGACTTTGCCTTTGTCCAGCACGACCAGGCGGTCGGCCTTGCGGAGCGTGGAAAGGCGATGGGCGATGGCGATGGTGGTGCGGCTGGCGACCAGGCGGTCCAGGGCCTCCTGGATGAGCTTTTCGGTTTGGGTGTCCACGGAGCTGGTGGCCTCGTCGAGGATGAGGATTCGCGGGTTGTTCAGGACGGCCCGGGCGATGCTGATTCGCTGGCGCTCGCCGCCCGAGAGCGTGTGGCCGCGCTCG
>CAZYDC010000528.1:0-3615 GCA_964646065.1 uncultured Planctomycetaceae bacterium
GCCCGCCGCGCCGGAGGTCGGCCCGGTTCCCACGACGAGCATCACCGCAAGCCAAAGCCCAGTCGTCAGCAGCATGATGGTCAGCAAATACAGCGGCAGTGCCCGGCGCCGCAGACGCCTTCCCACGCGTTGACGCAGGTAAGGCCGGTAGCGAATTTCCGCCTCAAGCTGCGCCCGGCCATCTCCGATCAGGAAATAGCCAACCGTCCCTTCGCGGGGATCGATTCCTGGTATCCCCGCCCGCTGCGTCGCGATTCGAAGGGCCCTCCGCGCGACGTCCTGTTCCTCCTGGCCGCTTCGGCGCGACAGGCCTTCAATTTCGCGGCGGCAGAGGTCGCGGGAGCGAAAGTCCATCAGCGGATGCACGCCGCCGGGGTCCCGCCGAAGGATCGCCTCGACGGCGCTGAGAGACTCGACCATGTCGCGCCAGTCGATCCGGGTGAGCTGTCGAAGGCTGGTGACGCTGTTGCTGATGGAGGCGTGGTCCGCGGCCTGGTCCTGGCTTTCGGCTTGCTGGATCAGTTCCAGGGTCTGCCCGCGCTCGGACAGCTCCTGCTCGACCCAGTGGACCACCAGCCCCATGGCCGGATGCGTTCCTTGAAGGCTGGACGTCAGCTCGGCCAGGAACGGCGCGGACAGCAACGGTTCGGATCGCACGAAATCCGCCAGGATCGTAATCAGGGATTTCGGATCCTGCCCGACGGCCTGGATGAATCGCTGGGACCATTCCACGGCCGATTCACGGTGCCGTCGCCGCCACGCGATTCGCCGCGACACCCGCCGCAGGTTTTCCACCAGGGCCAGGCTGATCATGATCGGCACGGCCCAAAGCTCGCCTAACTTCAGGGGGTGGACCGTCTGATAGGCTCGGACAAACTGGGAGATGTTCTCCGCGTCCACCCGGCCGTCCGTGTGCGAGACCAACTCATAGGCCATCTCGTAGATGCGGGGCAGACCCTTCAGCGGCCCCGAACTGAGGCGAGGGAGCTGCCGGCTGTAACCGGCCGGGAAGATCAAGCGAACCTGGTCGATCTGCTCTTCGATGAACGTGTAGTTCTCTACCAGCCACCTGGCCGCCGGCGTCAGCGGACGCCCCTGCCGAACGGCCTCCGCCAAATCCTCGTAGGACTGGCGGATGATGCTTTCGTTCTCGGCCAGGCGCCGCAGAAGCATCTCCAACCCCGGGCGCGTGGCCCACGTTCGATCGGTCGCCAGCGACCGGGCGTGACCCTCCAGTTGCGTGCCGGTGAACAGGCCTTCGCGAAGAGGAGGCTCGACGTCCTTTACCCCTTCTAAACGAGGAAGCCTGCTTCCGCCTGGTTGGCGTATCCGCTGCCAGATCGCCTGGATCATATGCCGATGGCTGTCCAAACTTCACAACTCGTTTCTGAAAAGGGGCTTAACCCGCCCATCCGGGTCATCCGGACGCGGCCGGGCCATGGGGTGTTCTGCACCATAACCTATTATACGCAAGCGGAGTAGCTAATTACCCCGGTGGATCGCATGATTCAGAACCTATTGGAACCTGTTGGGAAGCCACCCGAACGCGTTTGGAAGCCACCGGAACCCGTTTAGAAGCCATTAGAACCCGGTTTTCGAGCCTTCCAAAACCATAAGGACTTGATTTGCAGTATGTTATCATTTTAGATCACCTCTTTTCGCGTGTTCTTGAAATTCCCCTTGTGGGTCCAGAAGGTTCGACCCACAACATATAGTCGTCCGACGCACTGACGTTTTGGAGCGGGATTACAATGATTGACTGATTAACGAGGATTCAGAAGAAGCCAAAGTGGACCTATAAAGGATTCTTTATCCTGAAATACTCGTGTCGGGTGCCATGTCGTAGCGTAGCGAAGACCCGCCTTGGCGGGCCCAAGTCCGCGCTGGCATGTTTGCGCACGACGGGGACTTACTCACGTGGTGCGCAAACATGCCCGCGCGGACTTGGGCATGGCACCCGGAAGCGGCACCCAGAAAGGACACCCAGAAAGTCGTCCCGTTATTCGGTTGTCAAATAGCATCCGTGAGCCTTCAACATGCCCACGACGTGCGTCCCTAACGGACGCTCCACTATTACAACATAGGTTTTGCTGTTATTTGTAAAACCTCACAATGTTAAGTATTATGTACTATATAACTACAGGATTAGCCGCGTCTAGCCGTTCAAAATATTTTTTATATTTCCAGATCAACTTTCGTAGAACCAGTTCAGGAAGATAGCGGACGGACCACTGCCCGAATCACTTGACTCCCACCAGGTCGCGGAGCTTTTGGAACGGTTCGACCCGGACCTGCGGATCGTCGATTGTGCCGCTGACGACCACCGTGGCGACCTGGCTGAGAACCTCGGTGCCGATACTCTGAGCTCCCCGCTCGGCGCCGTGCAGCAGGTGGCCCAGGGCGTCAACCACTTGGTTGCCGCTCCGGCCGCCGCCGGAGGTGACCAGCCGGAGTTTCTCGGGCGGCCCGCCGTTGAGCAGCAGGGCCAGCCGCTTGTCGAACCACGCGTCGCCCTGGCCGGTGACGGCGAAGGTCGAAGTCTGGGCGTCGATCTTGGTGAAGTGGACCTTGTCGCCCATGAACTGGAATTCCAGGTCGGCCGTGTCGGTGTCCGGATACCTCTGCGTTGGGCCGCCGAGGGTGATCGACCTGATCCTCTGGGCCAACGCCTGACCGATGCCGGACATGATGCGCAGGCCCACCAGGCGGCCGTTATGCAATTTCGCCCAGCCGCTGCCGCCGGATTGGGTCAGGATCTTATCCATCGGCCCGTTGAGCAGGATGTCGGCGTCCATGATGCCTTTGTACTTCGAGTTTTCTTCGCCGGCCGCCCGCAGCGTGTCCTGAAGACGGATGTCCCTGACTGTCAGTTGAACGCGCCCGTCAAACGGACTCTCCAAGCCGACGTTGACGTCCAGGTGAACCTTGCCTCGGAGCGTGTCGGCATCGAGGCGATCCAGCACCGCGTGGTGGTCCTTGAGCAGCAGGTTGGCCTTGAGGTTCCGGGCCTCGCCCCTGTAGTCGCCGGCGGCGAAGCGGACGTTGTCCATCGACAGCGTCGCCCTCAGGTCGCCCGACGCCGGATCGCCCAGCGGCAATTGGCCCGACGCGGTCAGTTTCAGCGCCCCGGTGACCTCGTGCTCTCGGAGCATTTGCTGGAGGCTCGCGGGCAGCGTGCTGTACTGTTTCTCGCCCAGCTCGATGTCCAGTTGCACCGTGTCCATCGCCAGGACCATGTGGTCCAGGTCCAGCCGCCCTTTGGCGTTCAGGGCCAGCACCGGCTTGCGATCCAGCGTGGCCGCCAGCTTGTACCAACCCTGCTGGTCCTTCTGGACGTCCAACCGGCTGTTGATCGCGTCCAGGATCATGGGCGGCTGGCCGCTGCCGCGCGATTCGTAGACCACCTGGCCGTCGATGATCTGCAACAGGGTAATCTGGAAGACATCGCTGAGGCGTAAGGATTCCTGGGGCGCCTGGGGCGTGGCCTGGGTGGTGTCCTTGAGCATGTTCGAGAAGCCCATGAACTTGCCGTCGCGCCGGGAGGAGATGACGTTGATCTTCGGATGGTCCAGGATCATTTCCTTGATGCGGATCGGTTTGCCTTCGCTGGGGATC
>CAZYDC010000529.1:0-3600 GCA_964646065.1 uncultured Planctomycetaceae bacterium
TGCCGGTCCCGGTTTCTTGCGCGCCGGGCCGACTCAGGGATTTCGTTTGCAGTGACGCCCGAAGGCGTTTGTTTTATCCGCGCCGAGACTGCAAACGAAGACGAAGGGTCAACGAAGGAATTGCCTCAGGGCTGTTTTGGGCGGTTTTGGACATCGCCGCAATAGCGGCCATATCCTGTCGGATGTAATCTCAGGGAAGGGCCGCCGGTTACTTCGCGGTCATTGCTCGCCGCCGCAACTGGCGCACCTGTTCGAGTTCGGCGGGCCTGAGTCGTTCGGAACTGTCGGGCAGCAGGCCGCGGTCGATGGCCTCGACGGCGTCGAGCTCTCTCAGTGCCGCGGCCGGTTGCGAACGGTGGGCAAGCATGTCGGCGTATCGCAGCCGGAGTCGCAGGTCTTGCGGATCGAGCGTGACGGCCTGGTTCATGTGCATGATCGTGTCGGCGGGGTCCGATCTCCAGCAGGTCATGCCGGCCAACTGCTGCCATGTGGCCGCGTCCGGGTCGCGTCGGATGGCTTCTTTCGCCCAGTCGTAGGCGGCCCGGATATTGGCCGGTTCGGGAGGCAGCAGGCCATAGGCTCGGGCGGCGTCGGCGGCGGCCTGGGGGTCCAGTTTGTCGGCCCGTGCGGCCTGGTCCGCCAGTTCCGCCAGCGTTTGCCATTGTTGCCTGGAACAGGCCTGTTGCATTTCCTCGGTCAGGCAGGTTCGCTGATACACCGGCCACCACAGCACGGCCGCTACGGCGACGACGAGCGCGGCCATGCCTGCAGCTAGTGCCGCGTTCCCCGTGAAATCGCGAGTAAGGGTGGCATGGCGGCGTTGTTTGCCGCCATGTTCCGGTCCTGGGGATATCGCATGGTGACAAACAACGTCGCCATGCCACCCATGCCGCGCCATCATTGCGCCAACAGCCAGGAAGAACACGGCCGCCGCCGAGGGCATTGTCAGGTTGAAACTGATTACTTCGTAAAAGAGGAACGCTGCCACCCCGCCGCCCAAGGCGATGCGCAGCAAGGTCGAGTCCGCGTGGCCCGCCGCCAGACGCGAACACCACCACGCGGCCACCATCATCGTCGCCATCGCCAGTGTCGGCAGCAGGGCGTCCATCATCCAGACCGCCTGCGAAACGTCGGCGGTGCCGGCAAAATAAGACCGCGCCAGCAGCAGCGCCAGCGATAGTCCGGCGAATATCGCCAATGACTGGGTGGCATGGCGACCGGTACGGGCAGGCTGTTGTTTGTCGCCACGCGGCAGTTCCGCGGACATCGCATGGCGACAAACAACGTCGCCATGCCACCCTTGAATTGTCGGGCGGGGCCGGCAGGCGCAGGTCAGCATCGCGCCCAGAGCGGCCAGATAGCACAGGCCGCCCGGCAGACCGTACTCGGTCAACGCCTGCATCGCGAAATTGTGAGGGGTCTTGACGGCCTCTTCACCGCGCACGTCGCGATATTTCAGGTACACCGTGCCGAAATTCGCCGGCCCGACGCCCAGCGCCGGATGATCGCGAACGACCTTCGCCGATGCTTGCCAGTACAGCCAGCGGAACAGCAGGGTTTTCCTCAGGTGCCCCAGGTTTCCCGATCCTTCGGTGGTCAGGCCGACGGCCGCCACGGCCGCCATGCTCACAAGCAACAGGCCGCCGAACGCGAGCAGGCACAGTTTCCACCGCCTGGCCAGCGTTTCGCGAAACCTGTAGACCAGCCAGCAGACCGGCAAAGCCACGGCAAACGCGGCGATGCCTCCGGTCGATCGGGTGAAGATCAGAACCGCTCCGCCCGCCGCGGCCAGCAAAACGGCCACCGCAGCCGCGAGCGAGGGCAGGTGGATTTCACCTTTCTTGCGGTCCTTGCGGAAGGCCGGAAGGAGTTTCACCGCGGCGGCGATCTTCCAGGCGGCCAGCCCGGCCGCCGCCAACACACACACCTGGAGCGTGGAGGCGAACACGTTGGCCATGGCGATGAATCCGGTAACGGCAGGGTCGCGGACCCGGTTGGCCATCGCTATGGCCTGCGGCGAGCCCTCGGCGATGCCCATGTGAGCAAGGATCTCGGCGCGGTTCTTGTCGAACTCGGCGATGCGGTCGGGAATCTGGACCCATTTTTCAAAGAACCCTCGGGCCGCCAACGTGTACGCGACCGCTGCCAGGACGACGACCACCATGACGAATCGCCGCCGGTCCGCGCACAGCCGCGCGGTCAGCACCGCCGCCGCCAACAGCGAAACCTGCTCGATCCAGGCATCCAGGGCGGCTCGCTTGTTGGAAGCGCACAAGGCGCTGGCCAGCGAGAGCAAGGCAAAGAGCAGCAGCAGAGCCGTGAGCCAATTGAACCGGCCGGGGCGGATCGGCCTCGCATTCGCCGGATCGGACGGGATTTCGCCGTTGGCGGCCGCACCGGCCAGCCAGAGCGCGACGGCGAGCAGAATTGCGGCGGCAAAAGTGACCCGCGCCAGTTCCATGCGTTCGGGCGGCTCGGGCGACTGTTCCTTTGCCGGCGGGACGGGCGGAGGCGAACCGAACGCGCCTGGAATGGCGGCGGTGCGGTAGGTGATCTCGTTCAGGAAGGGCCGCGTGGCCATGCACGCCAGCAGCAGGAGGAAGGCCGACCAGTGCAAGGCGTTGGTCCACGCGGCACGCGAGGCGCCAGGCACGAGGGTCGCCGGCGTGTCCGAGCGGGGTTTCATGGCTTGTCCTTGGAGTTTCCGGGCGGGGCGCCGCTCTCCAGCAAGGCCACGATCAGCAGAATAGCGGCCGTCTGGCAGAGGATCAGGACCGCGCCCACGCCGTCCACGCGCGGCAGCAGGGCCGCCGCAATGGCCGTGCCGGCCGTGCAAAGGTAAATGGTCAGCAGCGCCCCGCGCGGGCTCATGCCTCGGGCCACCAGGCGATGCGAAAAGTGCCTGCGGTCGCCCACCATCGGGTTTCGCCTTTCCCGCAGGCGGATCAGAACCACGCTCGTGGTGTCGTAGAGCGGCAGGGCCATCAGCACCAGCGGCGCCAGCACCTGGTAGTGGATGCCGATCGCGCCGGCCTGCGGCGTGCCGGGCGCGACATAGGTGGTCAGGCAACTGACGGCCGCCAGCAGAAAGCCGACGACCAGCGAACCGGCGTCGCCCATGAACGTGCTGGCCGGCGGGAAATTGTACGGCAGGTAGCCCAGCAGCGCCCCCAGGATCAGGCACAGCCAGGCCGAGACGAAAATCTGCCCGATGGACGCGGCCGCCCCCAGCAGCGTGGCCGCACAGATCGCCGCCACTCCCACGGCCTGGCCGTCCATGTTGTCCAGGAAATTGAAGGCGTTGGTGATCGCCAGCATCCAGAGGACCGACAGCCCGATGCTGGGCAGGGCGCCTAGCGGGGTCAGGTGGTCCAGCACGGTCAGAATTCGCAGGTCGGCGAAGATCACCACTCCCGCGATCAGCAGGGTTTGCAGCAGCAGCTTGCTCCAGGGGCCCAGGGCCTTTCGGTCATCGACCAGGCCCAGGACGTGCATGCCCATGGCGGCCGCGAGGATCATCAGGGCCTGGGGCGCCTTGGCGGCGACTCCGGGCAGGTGGATGGCGAAGGCGGCCGGCAGGAAGGCAGGCGCCCCGGTGCC
>CAZYDC010000530.1:0-3597 GCA_964646065.1 uncultured Planctomycetaceae bacterium
GGTCTTCCTTATAATACAGGACCAGCACGTGCCGGTCGCGCGCGGGCAGTTCCAGGATCGCCTTGGCCAGCAGTTGCTTGAGTTCCTTGCGTTCGAGCTGCTGGGCCGGCGAAGGCTCCCGATCCACCGGGGTCATGCCTCCCATCAGCGGCTGGTCCTCGCTCAACCCGTGGATGCTCAGGAACTGCTGCCGCCTCGCCTCGGCCAGCGTGCGATACAACTGGTCCTGCGTGATCCCCGCCTCGGCCGCCAACTCCTCGTCCGCCGGAGGGCGGTTCAACAGGGCGGTCAGACGCACGTAGCATTTCCGCAGGTGCCGGACCTGCTTGAGGACCTTGGGGGTGGCCGGAAGGGTCGCGCGGAGTTCGTCGATCACGGCCCCGCGGATGCGAATGTACGCGTAGGTCTTGAACTCGGTCTGGCGGGTGGGGTCGAACGCCTGGGCGGCCTTGACCAACCCGACCGTTCCTGCCGAGATCAGGTCCTCCAGGTCCTGCCCGCGCGAGACCTGACCCGCGACCTTCTGCACGATGTGCTTGACCAGCGGCAGAAAGTCCAGGATTCGCCGCTCCTGGGCCTGGGAATGGTTCTGCCGCCCGTACGCCTCGCTGGCCTGGGCCTGCAAGGTCCGAACGGGAACTTCCGCGTTAAACGTACTATTGGCCGTGTTCACGATTGGCCTTCTCCGGTTTGACCGTCGTATTACTGCTCACGACGGCGCTGACCATAATGGCCAGCACCAACTTCATCGCCACCAGGCTGACTACGTACAAAATCGCCGCCCCGGTCAGCGAGCGGATCGTGCAGCCCAGGATCGTCCGCTCGCTGAAGTAGCCCACGCCGGCCAGCACCAGCATTCCAAGAATCGCAATTGTCATTGCCACACGATGCATCACTTCTACCTTGTGTCGCAGGCGTCCCGCCTGCGTGTGTCGCGGACATCTTGTCCGCGTGTGTCGCGGGCGTCTCGCCCGCGTGGGCGACGACCGCCCCGGTCGCGCGTGCGAGGCCAAGATGGCCTCGCCACACGCGGGCGGGACGCCCGCGTCACATCACTACGCATTGACCAACTCCTCGGCCGTGCGCGTCATGGGCAGCGCCGGCAGCATAACGGTCGCCACCGGTTCGACGTTGACGCCCGTCGCCAGTTCGTCGTACGACAGCACGGCCACCTGCGGCAGTTGCCTGGCGAGCATCGCCGCCATCTGGGGCCGCAGGCGCGGTTCGCACAGAATCGCGATCTTGTCATGGCCCTGGTCGGCGCCGGTTTTCCATGCCTCGGCGATTTTCCGCACCAACTCGACCGCCCGCTCGGGAACCATGATCAGCAGTTCGTTGTCGCCCTCTCGCCGCATCGAGGTCCGCAGTTCGTACTCCAGGGACGTGTCCAGCACGATGGCGTGAATGTTCCCCTTGCCGTCGCCGAACTGCTCGCAGATCGTCCGGACCAGAGACTTGCGGGCGTGTTCCGTCAGCAGGTTGGCGTCTTTGGTCTTACCGGCCTGATCGCTCAGGGATTCCAGGATCTGGGCCAGGTCGCGAATGGGAATGCCCGACCGCAACAGGTTCTGAAGCACCCGGTGCAGGAGGCCCAGCGAGACCAGGTCGCCCACCACGCTGTTGACCAGGGCGGGCTGGCGCTCCTTGAGGCGGTCCACGAGTTTCTGCACGTCGTCGCGCGAGAGCAGCTCGCCCGCGTGTTTCTTGAGCGTCTCGGAAAGGTGCGTAATCAGCACCGACTCCGGATCGACCACGGTGTATCCGGCCAACTCCGCCTGCTCCTTCTGCTCGGCCCGGATCCACAAAGCCGGCAGATTGAACACCGGTTCCTGCGTGGCCGTTCCCTGCACCGGCCGTGTAACCATTCCGCCGTCCATGGCCAGGAACATGTCCGGTTCCAGCGAGCCGGAGGCGATCACGTGGTTGGACAGGCGGATTTCATAGGCGTTGAGTTCCAGGGCGACGTTGTCACGAAGGCGGACCAGCGGCAGCACCATGCCCCACTGCTTGGCGAACTCGCGCCGCAGCGAGACGATCCGCCCGGAGAGGCTGTTCTTGCGCCGCGGATCGACGGTGCGGATCAGCTTGGCCCCGACCTGGAGCGAGAGCTTGTCCACGTCCAGGAATTCCTCCGCCGGCGCCTGCTCGGGGTCCTTCTCGGGCTTGGCCTTTTCGCTCTGGGCCTGCGTCTGCCTCTCCTGCCGGGCCAGAATCCGCGCCAGCCCCGCCGACGAGGCGGCGATCACCAGGAACGGAATCGCCGGGAAACCCGGCACAAACGCCATCGCGCCCAGCAGCACCGAAACGATGCCCAGAGGCCGGCTTCGCAGCAGCATCTGGCGGATCAGGTCGGTGCTCAGGTTGGACTGCGTGGAGGTCTTGGAAATCAGGAAGCCCGCGGACGTGGAGATGATGACGGCGGGAATTTGCGAGACCAGGCCGTCGCCGATGCCCAGGATGGAGTAGGTCTTGATCGCGTCGGCGGGGCTCATGCCCTTCATCATCCCGATGACGAATCCGCCGACCAGGTTGATCGCGCAGATCAGGAGGCAGGCGATGGCGTCGCCTCGGATGAACTTGCTGGCGCCGTCCATGGCGCCGTAGAACTCGCTCTCGCGAACAATCTTGGCCCGCCGCGTCCGCGCCTCGACGTCGCCGATGGCGCCCGAGCTGAGGTCCGCGTCGATGGCCATCTGCTTTCCGGGCATGGCGTCCAGGTTGAACCGGGCGGCCACCTCGCTGATGCGCTCCGAGCCCTTGGTGATTACCACGAACTGGATAACCACCAGGATCAGGAACACCACCAGCCCGATCACCATGTTGCCCCCCACCACGAAATTGCCGAACGTGCTGATGATCTGCCCCGCGTTGGCGTTGAGCAAAATCAACCGCGTCGAGGCCACGTTCAGCGACAGCCGGAACAGCGTGAGCAGCAACAGCAGCGAGGGGAACGAGGAAAACTCGATCGATTCCTTCGAGGACAGCACGATCACGAGCGTCGCCAGGGAGATGGAAATGCTGCACGCCAGCAGCAGGTCCATCAGGAACGTCGGCAGCGGGATCAGCAGCGTGGCCAGCACCACCGCCAGGCCCACGGCGAACAGGGCGTCATTATGCTTCAGAATCCGGTTCAGGCCCGAATGGGCGTAATCCAGTCCTGCCGTCTGGGGGGCATGGGAAACTTCAGCCATTGACCATCCCCCTTGCCTTGCGTTTCATGCTGAGGCGGTGGATCATGGCCAGGATTTCCGCGACGGCCACGAACAGCGATTCGGGCACGAACTGGTCCAGTTCCACGGTATGGTACAACGCTCGGGCCACATCGGGCTTCTCGACGATGGGCACGTTGTGCTCGCGGGCGATCTTTCGGATTCTCTCGGCCAGCAGGTCGGCGCCCTTGGCGACCACTTGCGGGGCGGTCATCGAGGAGGGGTCGTACTTCAGCGCGACGGCGAAATGGGTTGGGTTGGTCACGATCACGTCGGCGGTCTTGACCTTCTGGAGCATCCGTTTCTTGACCAGGCCGATCATGATGCCCCTCATGCGTCCCTTGATTTCCGAGGGCATTTCGTAGCGCTTGCGTTCTTCTTTGACCTC
>CAZYDC010000531.1:0-3560 GCA_964646065.1 uncultured Planctomycetaceae bacterium
GCGACATGACCACCTCCCAAATCTTAATCGCGATCGTCGTGGTGCTGTTTGGCGCGATGACGATTGCCAGCGGGCTGATTTACATCGAGCGGCGGCTGCTGGCGTTGTTCCAGGACCGTTACGGACCCAACCGTGTCGGGCCGATGGGGCTGCTGCAACTGCCGGCCGACATGATCAAACTTTTCGCCAAGCAGGACTGGGTGCCTCCGTTCGCCGACCGCCTGACCTTCGTGCTGGCGCCGATGATCCTGATCGTCACGACGCTCTCGTCGTTCGCGGTGCTGGTGTTCTGGCCGGGCGTGGCGATCGCGGACCTGAACATCGGGTTGCTGTTCTTCCTGGCCCTGTCGGGCCTGGGCGTGTACAGCGTGGCCTTGGCGGGCTGGTCGTCCAACAACAAGTATTCGCTGATCGGCGGGCTGCGGGCCTCGGCCCAGATGATCAGTTACGAGGCGTTCATGGGCCTCTCCCTCATGGGCGTGGTGATCCAGGCGGGCTCATTCAGCATCGGCGACATCATCGCCTCGCAAACGCATCTGTGGAACGTGGTGCCGCAGTTCGGCGGGTTCCTGCTGTTCGTGATCGCCGGGTTGGCCGAGGTGCGGCGCACGCCCTTCGACCTGCCGGAGTCCGAGAACGAACTGGTCGCCGGCTATCACAGCGAGTATTCGGGCATGAAGTTCGCGATGTTTTTCTTCGGCGAGTACATCGGCCTGACGCTGGTGTCGTCGGTGATCGTGACGCTGTTCTTCGGCGGGTACCTGGGTCCGTGGCTGGACCGCCTGCCGGCCTTGGGCGTGCTGTGGTATTTGCTCAAGACGGTCGCGTTCATCGGGTTTTTCATATTGGTGCGCGGCTCGCTGATGCGCCCGCGATACGACCAGTTGATGGGCCTGGCCTGGAAGCTATTGTTGCCCTTGGCACTGGTGAATTTGCTGGTGACAGGCGCGTGGGTACTGTGGACAAAATGACCAATGACACAATGGCTAATCAATGACCAATAATAAAGAATACCCAATGACCCATATGGACCACTTGCCCCGAGAGGATTTCGTGACAATCGGGCGCGGTTCCTCATTGGACATTGGTCATTTCTTGACATTAGTCATTGATTGGTCATTGCGTCATTGGACATTGGTCATTGGCTGTTCCGGAAACGCATGAAACACATATTACATTTTGTCTTCAACAACTCCTTGCTGCTGATCCTCGGCGCGGCCGCGGCGATGCTGTGGGCCAACATCGATTTTGCCGGCTACCGCGGAGTGGTCGCCTGGCCGCTGCTGCACAGTTCGTATTTCGGCGCCCTGCACGACGGCGAGCGAGTGCTGGACCTTCGCTATCTGGTCAACGACGTGCTGATGGCCTTGTTCTTCGCGGTCGCCGGGCGCGAGGTCTGGATCGCGATGCTGCCCGGCGGCGACTTGCACCAAGTTCGCCGCGCGGCCGTGCCGGTGCTGTGCGCGGTCGGCGGCATGGCAGGCCCGGCGGTCGTGTACATCCTGGGCGCGGTTTGCCTCGGCCGCGAGGGCGAGCTTGGCCGCGGATGGGCCATCCCCACAGCCACCGACATCGCCTTCAGCTACCTTGTCGCCAAGATGATCTTCGGCCGGGGGCACGCGGCGGTGACGTTCCTCCTGCTCCTGGCCATCGCCGACGACGCGCTGGGCATGGGCGTGCTGGCCGTGTTCTATCCGCAGGAACCGGTTCACGCGGCCTGGCTGCTGCTCTCGCTGGGCGCGGTGGGCGTGGGCCTCGGGTTCAGGGCGTTGCGCATCCGCCGCTTTCCGTGGTATCTGCTGGTGCCGGGGGCGATCTCCTGGATCGGCTTCGCCCTGTCGGGCCTGCATCCGGCGCTGGGCCTGCTGCCGATCGTGCCGCTTGTGCCGCACGTTCACCCCTTCAGGTTCCGCCCTAGCTGGAACCTCGCCAATCCCTCGGACATGGATTCCTTCGAGTATTGGCTGCGGAACCCGGTCGAGGTGATCCTGGGTCTGTTCGCCCTGTGCAACGCCGGCCTGCCGCTGGGCGGGCTGGACGCGGGGCAACTGTCGGTCAGCCTGCTGGTGCTGGCGGCCTTGCTGATCGGCAAGCCGCTGGGAATCGTCCTTGCCGGCCTGGCGAGCGTGAAGCTGCTGAGGTTGCGAACGACGCTTTCGTGGGCGCAGATGCTGGTGGTCTCATGCGCCGCTGGGATCGGATTCACCGTGGCGATTTTCGTCGCGACGGTGGCCTTCGCGCCCGGCCCCATCGCGGACGCCGCCAAGCTGGGCGCCGTGGCTTCGTTCGTCGCCGGCGCGGTCGCATGGGCGGTCGCCAAAGCCGCGGGCGTCAGCCGACGCCCTCTCGTCGAACCTCCAACGGCGCTGAAAGGCAAGCCGACGATAGATCCAGCTTGCTTGTCGGCGCAGTGGGGCTCGCAACTGGACGTTTTGACGCTCCATTGTCCGGAAACATGGCACCCAGATTTCTCCCCGCAGAGGAGGCGACATGTATAGCGCCCTGCGGACCATCTGGCTGGTGTTCCTGCACGCGTTTCGGCGGCGGGAGACGGTGCAGTATCCGGAGCAGCGGCCGGTCTTGCCGCCGCGGCGCAAAGGGCGCATCGTGCTGACGCGCGACCCCGGCGGCGGCGAGCGATGCGTCGCCTGCTACCTCTGCGCGGCCGCCTGCCCGGTGGACTGCATTTCGCTCCAGGCGACGCAGGATAAAAGCGGGCGGCGGTACCCGGCGTTTTTCCGGATCAACTTCTCGCGGTGCATTTTCTGCGGCTACTGCGAGGAGGCCTGCCCCACCTGCGCGATCCAGCTCACCCCGGATTTCGAGATGGGCGAATACCGGCGAACCGACATGCTGTACGAGAAGGAAGACCTGCTCATCGAGGGGCAGGGCAAGTATCATGGGTACGATTTCTGGCGGGTCGCCGGCGTGGCCATCGACGGCAAGGACAAAGGCCAGGCCGCCAACGAGCAACCGCCGGTGGACGTGCGGGAGCTGAAGCCATGAAGAATTGCGGATTGAGGATTGCGGAATGCGGATTGCAGATTTGCCCGACGACGGCTCCGGACGTCGGAAATCCGCAATCCGCAATCCGCAATCCGCAATCTCAACCGCCAGGATTGGCATAAACGTGGAAACCTTATTTTACATTTCGGCCTGCATCGCGATCTTCGCCACGGTGATGGTCGTCACGCGCAGGCACGCCATGCACGCGCTGCTGTACCTGGTGGTGTCGCTGCTGGCCGCGGCGCTGGTGATCTATTCGCTGGGGGCGCCGTTCGCCGCGGCGATGGAGGCGATCATCTACGCCGGGGCGATCATGGTGCTGCTGGTGTTCCTGATTATGCTGCTGGACCTGGGGCAGCGGTCAGTGGCGCAGGAAACGCGCTGGCTGCCGGGCAAAATGTGGATCGGCCCGGCGGTCCTGGGCGGCCTGCTGCTGGGGCTGCTGATCTACGCCCTTTGGCCGGCCCAAGGCGCGTCGGCGCCCTTGGGCGGGCAGATAACGCCGCAAGAAGTCGGCGCGAAGTTGATGGACTGGCACGGATACGCGCTGGGTC
>CAZYDC010000532.1:0-3556 GCA_964646065.1 uncultured Planctomycetaceae bacterium
CGAGGCGTGAAGGTGTTCCTGGTCTCGCCGGGCTTTTCGGAGGCCCAGGCGAAGGTGCTCGGGCTAGCCAAGGCGGCCGACGTGGCCTCCGCCCTGCGCCAGGCGGGCGTCGATCCGCGGCGCGATCGTGTGTACGCCATCGACGACGCGGGCAATCATTGCCTTCTGCCCAAAAGTCCATAGAATGCCCGCATGACCGTCGATCCTCAACAACCCCAGTTCACACCGGAACCGCCGGCGGCATTCCATGCCGAGCCTCCGCCGCTTGCGCCGGCGGCGCCGCCCTTGCCCGAGCTGGCCCCGCCCCCGCCTCGAAAACCCTGGGGATTCTGGGCCACCCTCGGCTGGGGCGCGATGATCCTGTTGGTCAACAACCTGGCTGCGACACTCGTCATTGCGGCATTCTGGGTAACAATCCTTTTTGGCGACGGGGGCGGCGTTGACGCCCTTGCGAACCTGGACGTTTCACTTCAGCAGGCGACCGTCAAGGGACTCTGCCCGGCGACCCTTTTCGCCACGCTCCTCAGCGTGCCCATGATCGTTCTGCTCGTCCGCGCCCGGCGGCTGCCTGCCCTGGAGTACCTTGCGATCACGAGGATTCGGCTCAAGCCGCTGCTGGTTTCCTTCGCCGTCATGGCGGCCCTGGTTTTTGGATTGAGCTTTCTGTACTCCAAGGCCGGATGGGAAGTCGGCGGCAAGGAAATGGGAGATATGTTCCGGGCCAGCCCGTCCAAGGCCCTGGTGCTGATGATCCTGGTGGTCTGCGCGCCGGTGTTCGAGGAACTTCTGTTTCGCGGGTTCCTGTTCCGCGGCATCGCGGCCAAGGCGGGGCCGGCCGTCGCGATCCTGCTGCCCTCCGTGCTGTTCGCGTCGCTTCACGTTCAGTACAAGGTCGCGGGGGTGCTGTACGTCTTGTGCCTCGGGCTGCTTTTCGGCGCCGTGCGATGGCGTACCGGCTCGACCTCCATCACGATGCTGCTGCACGCGACGGTGAATTTTCTCGGCTTCCTGGAAATCTTCGGCTATCTGAAGTGACCCGCCCCTACCGTCCGGAACGCCCGGGCGGTAAAATGTCCGGTCATGGAACCATTACTCAACGCCGTCGCGGAGATTCTGATCGTCGAGGACGAGGCCACGCACGCCGAGGCGATGGAGGAAGGCCTCTCTCGCATGGGGCACCACTGCTGGGTCGCCCATGACGGCGAGGAGGGCATCGCCCGCCTCCAGTCCAGGCCCTTTGACATCGTCGTGACCGACCTGCGGCTGGGCGGGCAGAAGTCCGGTCTGGACGTTCTGGCCGCCGCCCTGAAACACTCCCCCAGCGCCAAGGTCATTCTCATTACCGCGCACGCGTCGGTGCAGACATGCCGCACGGCCTTGCAGCAAGGGGCGTTCGACTACATCGAAAAGCCCATCGACCTGGACGAGCTGCGGGCGGTGGTCGGGCGAGCCGCCGAGGACACCGCCCAGAAGCGAACCATCGTCCAGCTTCGCCAGCGCCTGGACGAGAAGTACGGTTTCGAGAACATCATCGGGCACTCCCCGGCCATGCTCCGCGTGCTGGACGTCATCCGCCGCGTGGCCCCGGCCGACCTGCCCGTGCTGATTTTGGGCGAGAGCGGCACCGGGAAGGAACTGATCGCCAACGCCATTCACAACAATTCGCCCCGGTCCACTCGCGGCGAATCCACCCCGACCGCGCCGGACAAAAAGTTCGTGGCCCTGAACTGCGCGGGCCTGAGCGAAACGCTGCTGGAGGACGAACTGTTCGGCCACGTCAAGGGCGCGTACACCGGCGCCGCCGGCGACCGGGCCGGGCGGTTCGAGCACGCCGACGGCGGGACCATGTTCCTGGACGAGATCGGCGACATGCCCCTGACCATGCAGGCCAAGCTGCTCCGCGTGCTGGAGAACGGCGAGGTCGTCCGCGTGGGCTCCAACGACGCCATCCGCGTCAACGTGCGGGTGATCTCGGCCACCAACAGCGACCTGGAGGCCAAGGTCAGGGAAAAGCAGTTCCGCGAGGACCTGTATTTCCGCATCAAGGGCGCGACGATCGAGATTCCGCCGCTGCGGAAGCGCCGCGAGGACATTCCGCTGCTGATCGACCATTTCATCCGCCAGGCCAACCGGTCGCACGGCGCCAAGGTCAAGGGCGTCACCGCGGACGCGCGGCGGGTGCTGAGTGCCTACCCCTGGCCGGGAAACGTGCGGCAGCTCCGCAACGTCGTCGAGAACATGGTCGTGCTGGCCGGCGAGGCCGAAAGGCTCACCGTCGACGACCTGCCGCCCGAAATCCACTTGCGACCCGGCCAGGCCGCCGAAGGCAGCATTCAACCCCTCGCGGGCCTGAGCCTGGAGGAGGCCGAAAAAGAACTCATTCGAAGCACGCTCAAGATGCTCGACGGAAACCGCGTCCAGGCCGCCAGCATCCTGGGCATCGGCGAACGCTCGCTCTACCGCAAAATCAGGGACTACGGGCTGGAGGAACCCGAACAGTAGGCATCTTGCCCATGTGTGTCGCGGGCGTCCCGCCCGCGTGTGACGAGGGCATCTTGCCCTCGTGTCTCGCGGACATTTTGTCCGCGTCTTGTTCCTGCTTTTGTTTCCCTGCCGTCTCGCTATTCAAGATGAAAAATCCAAGACGAGGGCGAGACGCCCACGACACACGCGGGCAGGATGCCCGCGACGCAGCAGGCGACTCACCGGTCAATGCGGCACGATCATCCCGTTGGCCTTGGGCAGAAAATCTTCCGCCGTCAGGCCGACGTTGAATTTCACGTTGCGATAGGCGTATCGGCACAGCAGCAGGTGCTGGTCGTCCCAGCCGTACCCTTCGATCATGACGGGCAGCAGGCATTCCGTGTCGATGTACGTCACGGTCTTCCATGCCGGGTACTCGGGCTTGTTCGGTAGGTACCGCACCAGGATCAGCGTGTCGCGGCCGTCGACCGTGGCATAGCCGCCGAATTCCTGACGAAGCTCGCCGTTCTTCTTGGACAGCGCATACACGTCGATCAGGGCGCGGAGGGTTCGCTCGAACCCGAACGCCGTCACCGGCTTGAGCGTCTCCCTCATGGCCTCGGGCCCGTCCGGCGCCCGGAGTTGGGGACCGGCCAACAGCCCCAACCCTGTCGGCCTGACCATCATCTGGTCCTTCCACTTTCCATCGACGTACAGCACCCAATCCGCCTGGCTGGGCGGGTTCTTGATCCAGTGCATCGACACGCTGAACGGATGGTCCATGAACTTGACGTCGATCTCCTGCACGCGGCCTAAGGTCCCGCGCATCCGCTCCTGCTTCTTGAACAGGCAGGTGTAGTCGCGGTAATTCTCGCGATAGTGCTTCAGGCACAATTCCAGCAGCGCGGCATGGTCGGACTTGGCCGTCGCCTCCAGCTTGCCCGCAGCGGCGGGAACGTTCTTTTCCGGCGCCTTGGCGGCGGCGACCGCGGCCACCTGGCCCTCGTCGCGGCCCTGGTTGGAGTTGCATCGAATGCAGAACGTCGCCGCCAGAATCAGGCCGGCCCAAAACCAACATTCGCTGCCGGCCGGG
>CAZYDC010000533.1:0-3545 GCA_964646065.1 uncultured Planctomycetaceae bacterium
CGCCACCGGAAATCTCCGGCGAATAGTAGAGTCAGACTTTGCCCGCTTCTAACCTGGCTCGCGTAAAGCATGAGTTCAAGGGTGGTGGCAATCAGGTTCTCCAGGAAATCTTTCTCAAACGCGCCCCCACGCACCTGAGCCAGCAGTTCACGGACTGTAGCCCCGGCTGTGACCGTTCGCCAATTATCAGGTAATCGAATCATTTTGTTGGTGTTCCGAATTTGGGAGCATTTTAGTTTGAACCGACAATTGAAGCAATGAAAAAATCTACCCACACGCCGGAGTACGTTTCTCTGCGTGAGCAAGTCCGTTCCGCGCGGAAAAGTGCCCGCCTTTCGCAGCGTGAACTTGCCCTCCGCCTCAGCGTGCCTCATAGCTGGATAGCCAAGGTAGAAAACGGAGAGCGCCGCCTAGATGTTCTTGAACTCTTCCGGTATCTCTTGGCCTGTGACGTGGACCCGCTCGATTTCCTCTCACGTTGGGCCAACGATCTTCCTGGATATGAGAAAAGGCCTTTGCCAAAGAGAAGGAGTCCCAAGTGACTCCTGAGAATTTGAATGAGGCAGAACGGCGCAGAATTCTCTTGGGAGCATTTCAGATACCGAGCGTCCAGACGATGGTATCCCGAAAGTCCAGTATCACAAATGCCTTCGTTTCGGCCATTATTCCAGTCAAACCACCGGGATTGGATGAAATAGAAGAAGCCTTACGAGTCCTTGAAATGGATCCTTCGGACGTGCGATGCGCTTATTGCGGAGACAAGGCAACCGAATGGGATCACCTTCGGCCACTGGTCTTGGCTCGGAGACCGACGGGGTTCATCACCGAAATAGCCAATCTGGTACCCTCCTGCGGGAAGTGCAACCAAAGCAAGGGAAACAAGGATTGGCGCGATTGGATGAAGGGCAGCGCGAAATTCTCCCCCGCGGGGCGGCGAGTCGTTGACTTGGCTGATCGTTTCAAACGTCTTGAGGCCTACGAGAAATGGAAATCTCCGACCAAGGTTGCATTTGAAACGTTAATTGGGTACGAAGAATGGGAGAAGTATTGGGCTTTATGCGAGGGCGTAATAGATGAACTGCGCCAATGTCAACAGGTCGCTGAGACGGTCCGACTGCGGATACTCAAAGGGATTCCGCAATAATAAACATTGCCTCAGATTAGTTCCCGACATTGGCGTATCTCGAAACTTTCTCAAAGTTGTGCTTGACCTTTGGCCTGATGGCGGGTTAAATTATGCAGCTTCGCACAGTGGGCGGCGAGGAGTGTTTCCTCGCGGCTTTCAACGGCTGAGCGAAAAGGTTTTTAGAACGAAGCAACCTCTTGCCTGGATGTCCGCCTCGGCGGATCAGACAATCCCGGCGAGCATGGGAGGTGCGAGTTGGCAACGGAACTGGTAAAAGAGCTGATCGATTCGGGAATTCATTTCGGGCACCGCGTCAGCCGGTGGAACCCCAAGATGAAGCCGTACATCTTCGGCAAGCGGAACCTCATCCACATCATCAACGTCAAGGAAACGCTCAAGGGCATCCTGCTGGCCAAGCGGTACCTTTCGGGGGTCGTTGCCGACGGCAAGGACATCCTGGTGGTGGGCACCAAGCGTCAGGCCCGCAAGGCGATGGAAGATTACATCGCCCCGCTGAGCCAGCACTGGGTCGCCGACCGCTGGCTGGGCGGCACGCTGACCAACTTCCGCGAAATCCGCAAGCGCGTCGGGCGGCTGGACCACCTGGAAAAATTGTCCGCCGACGGCATGTTGGACACGTACTCCAAGAAGGAAGGCTCCTCGCTCCGGCGCGAGATGAAGAAGATTCAGCGCAACCTGGGCGGCATTCGCCGAATGGAACGCATGCCCGGCGCGATGATCGTGATCGACCAGCGCCGCGAGATCAACGCGATCCGCGAGGCCAACAAGATGGGCATCCCCGTGGTCTGCCTGCTGGACACCGATTGCGATCCGGACATGGTGGACATTCCCATTCCCGGAAACGATGACGCCATGAAGGCCATCGAGATCGTTTTGCGGGAACTGGGCACAGCCATCCAAAGCGGCATCGCCGGCAGGACCGACAAGGCCGCCGAGGAAGCCGCCGCCGCCGCGGCCGAAGCGGGCACGGGCGACGCGCAACGTCCTCGGCGCAGCCGCCGCGGCACCATGGGCCGGGCCGACGAAACCCCCGCTCCCGCGGCGCCCGCCCCGGGAGCCCAGCCCGCGCAGCAGGCAGAGGCCCCGCAGGCCCCCGCCGCCCCGACAGAGAATCCGACGCCCTGAAGAAGTACGTAGTACGTAGTTCGTAGTACGTAGGAAGAAACAGCGAAGAGGCGTCTTTGATGTTTCTTACTACGAACTGCGAACTACGAACTGCGAACTACGAACTATTAGACACGAACATGGAGCTATCATGGCTGAGATCACCGCAGCGTCAGTAAAGGCCCTCCGCGAGGAAACGGGCCTGGGAATGATGGAGTGCAAGAAGGCCCTGACCGAGACCCACGGCGACGCCGCCGCGGCCAAGGACTACCTGCGCAAGCTGTACGGCGACAAGATGAAGACCAAGGCCGGGCGGACCACCAGCGAAGGCCTGGTCGCCATCAAGGTCAACCCGCAGCGCACCGAGGCCGCGATGGTCGAGGTCCGCTGCGAAACCGACTTCTGCTCACGCAACGACGAGTTCAAAAAGATGGTCGATGACGTGGCGGAATTGGTTTTCGCCTCCCCCGCCGGCAAGGTGGCGGCCGCCCCGGCCATCACCGCCCGCGTTGAGGTGGTCATGGCCAAGGTCGGCGAGAACATGGGCTACACCCAGGGCGTCAAGATCGCCGCGCCGCGCATCGGCTCGTACGTGCATCACAACGGAAAGGTCGGAGTGATCGTCGGCATCGAGGGCGAGCTCGACGACGAGACCGTCTCCGGAATCTGCATGCACATCGCCTTCGCCGACCCGCTGGCGCTGACCACCGACGAGGTGCCGGCGGACCTGGTCGCCAAGGAAAAACAATTCGCCGTCGAGCAGGCCATGGCCAGCGGAAAGCCCAAGGACATCGCCGAGAAGATGGTCATCGGAAAGCTTCGCAAATACCTCGAGGCCAACGCCCTGCTGGAGCAGCCCTTCGTCCGCGACGACACCAAGAAGGTCAAGGAAATCCTGGGGGCGGCCAAGATCACCGCCTTCGCCCGCTTCGCCGTCGGCTCGACGAAATAACGCCGGTAATTCGTAATTGGTAATTGGTAATTCGGACGATAATCAGTAACGTCCGCTGTCACCAATTACCAATTACCGTATCCATAAAGGTCACAATGGCGGATCAGCCTAAATACAAACGCATCCTCCTGAAGCTCTCCGGCGAGGCCCTGTGCGCGCCGGGTGGTGTCGGCATCGACGCCGCGGCGATGGCCGCGCTGGCCAAGGAGATCCGAGGCGTGACCTCGCTGGGCGTACAGTTGGCGGTCGTCGTCGGCGGCGGGAATTTCCTTCGCGGGCGAGACCTCGCCTACAATCCGCGAATCCGCAGGACCTCCGCCGATTACATGGGAATGCTCGCCA
>CAZYDC010000534.1:0-3535 GCA_964646065.1 uncultured Planctomycetaceae bacterium
TGAACTCGTGCGCGTTGGCCGCCCGCGCGGAGGAGATGATCCCCTCCAGCGTGGCGCCCGGGTGGCCGTACGCGATGTTCGCGGCCACCGTCCCGTGGAACAGGAACGGCTCCTGGAGCACCACGCCGATCTGCCGGCGCAAGGCCTCCAGGTCGTAGTCGCGAACGTCCTTGCCGTCGATGAGGATCTGGCCCTCCAGCACGTCGTAGAATCGGCAGAGCAGGTTGACCAGCGTGGTTTTGCCGCCGCCGGAGGGTCCGGCCAGGCCGATCATCTGGCCGGGCTCGACGGTCAGGCTGACGTTGTGCAGCACCTTCCGCACGCCGTCGTAGCTGAAGGTCACGTCGCGCAGCTCCACGCGCCCGAGCAGGCTTGGCGGCGCGTCGGCCCCGGTGCGCGAAAAAATGGCCGGGGCCGTGTCGAGAATTTCCAATATCCGCTGCACGCTGGTGGCCGCGCGGTTGAGCATGCGGTCCATGTGCGCGATGGTGTGGATCGGGCGGTAGAACGACGTCATGTACATGGTGAAGGCCATGAGCGTGCCCGCGTCCATGCCGTTGGAGCCCAGGTAGGTCCAGTATCCGCCCACCAGCCAGACCAGCAAGATTCCGACGTAGGTGCAGAACTGCATGACCGGCCCGAAGAGCGTCCAGACGGTGATCATGCCGACCTCGCCCTGGTAGTAATGATCGTTTTTCTGGCTGAAGCGGACGACCTCGCGTTTTTCCTGGCTGAAGGCCTGGATAACGCGGACGCCCGGCAGCGCGTCGGCGACGACGGCGGTCATGATGCCCCAGAGGTGGAACAGCCGGTCGTGGCCGCGATGGAGCTTGTTGTGGAAATAGACGGTCAAGAACAGCATCAGGGGCATGGGAATCAGGACGATCAGGGCGAGCTTCCAGTTGAAGTAGAACATGGCCGCCGCCACGCCGAAGACCGTGATGACCGAGACGATCGACTCGACGACGGTGAAGGCGACGAAGTCCCAGATGCGGTCGCTGTCGCTGGTGATTCGCGTGACCAGCGAACCGGTGGGCCGCTTGGAGAAAAAGCTCAGGCTCAGCTTGTGCAGGTGCTCGTAGGTGCGGTCGCGCAGGTCGCGGCTGACGGCGGAACCGAGCTTGGCCATCAGGCGGTCCTTCCAGGCGCCGGCGACCGAGGACAGGACCATCAGCACGGCCATGACGATGATGTAGAAGAGCAGGACCGAAAAGTCCGCGTGCCCGCCGTGCCTGGCGCCCAGGCCCTCGTTGAGCATGGGCTTGGTCAGGCCGGGCTGGACCAGGCCCATGATCGTCGCCAACAGCGCCAGGGCGAACCCGATGCCCGCCTGCCAACGGTACGGGCGAACGAAGTCCAGCAGGCGGCTCAGAACGCGCCGGCGAGACAGGCAGGACGGGCAAACCTCGCTCCAGGGCGGTATCACGCGGTCGCATTTTTCGCAGCGGACTTTCTTGTCGTCCGGGCGCGGACCCTCGGCGGCCTGGCCGGTCTCGTCCTTGCCGCCGATCCGCCGCTCCAGCCGGCGCTGCAACCGCGCGACCTCCTTACTGTGCCGCAGCGTGAACCGGTGCTCGGCGAGAATATGTTGTGGCATGGGCTGTGCCGCGGACATCTTGTCCGCGTGTGTCGAGGGCGTCTCGCCCTCGTGTGCCGCGGGCATCCTGCCCGCGTCCTCGCCGTTTCCCGCCGCTTCTTTTGTGGCACCCCCAAGTCCGCTTGGGGGTGTTCCCGGACACCCCCAAGCGGACTTGGGGGTGCCACAGGTCAGCCGCAGCAGGTTCATGCCCAGCCCCTCGACGATCTTGGCGCCCGTCAGCGAATCCAGCTCCGTCCACAGCCCCTGCCACTGGCGATCGACCAGCCGGAACTGCCCCAGTGCGCGTTCGGTCAGCACCAGGTGCCCGTCGATGTACATGCCCTGCTCGTCCAGGTCGTGCGCCGCGTGCTCCTGCACGTCCTGGAGCTTGACCCGCGAAAGAATCGCCTCCCGCAGCGCCTCGGGCAGATGGTCCAGCGGACCCTGCTTGGAGGCCGAGGGTTGAGTTGTGTCGGTTGTTGTCATATCTGATTCAAGTCCAGTATAACGCCCCAATGCGGACGACATCCCCAAGATTCTCGCCCCGGATGGACGGATTGTCCTATCGATTATACTTTACTGGCGTTTTTCTTTGACTTATGGTCGCGCTGGCGAATAACATGTGTGTGCAGGTGGACACACGGTATGCGAAATGGACTTCGATTGCTGGTGTGTGGTTGGTGTGGATACGGGAGAACACTATTGGCATTGCGGGGACCGCATGGTAACATAGTCAATTCGACCTATTTCTCCAGAGGCAGCAAGAATGACCATCGAGCGGACAACCGAATCAGTTGATTTGGACGAACTTTTGCAGCAAGTTCGGGAGGACGTGAAGACAATTCTCCAGAATCCAGAAACGGCTTACGAACGTGCCGTGCAAAGAAAACTGGGTTCGGCGGTTATGTCAGCCCTCCCCGAAGGGACGGGGCCCGTTCCCTCGATCGAGGCCGCCGAGAAAAAGTTGGGCGTACTGGAGACTCCGTCGAAGTTTCAGTACCGCATGAGGAGCACGGGAAGTTTTTTGCTGAATTGGCGCAGGGTAATCACGCGGAAGCAACTGGATACCAAGGTGGAGCGAATCTTCGCGTTCAAGCCATGAAGTTGTAAGGGGACACTTCCTTGCAGGCATTTGACTTTGGCGACGAAACAAATGAGAAGCTGCGTGAATTGTTTGGGCTATACGCCAAAGCCCGCCGCGGCTTGGTCGTTGGAGAAGGCTTGATTGGGGAGGTCATACTTCCCTGCGTTAATGAGATTCGCAACGGGTGGGACGACGTGTGGCAGATTCTGAACGGGTTGGCTTCCCCTGGTTCCGAGGCCGCCAATGGTTTCCTGGCCGACGCGGGGAGGCACTTCCGGCGGGCAACATCGGAAGTCTTTGAGGCGGTCCTGATCGTTCGGCTATCCGAACTGTGCGACATTCTCCAGTCACTTCGCGATTCCAAAGAATATCGGGTCGTAAAATCTCGTTATTATGCCGCCCTTCAAAACGCGTTCGACAGGGGGCGAGTTGCGTTGGCAAACGCCAAAGACAGCAAGCATCAAACGCCGGATACGGCGACGCAGGCGGCCAAAGAGGGAATCGCCCTTGTCCAAAGCGCCATTGACGCGTTCATGCTGAAGGTCGGCGAGTTTGACCTGGCCCAGGAAGTGCGAAAAATCAGTGACGGTCAGAAGAAGGACCGGCACTTCAGCCTCAAGGCGCTGCTTCTGCAAATTGCCTTGGCCTTTGCGTTGTTCTTTCTCAGCTTTTTTCTGGGGCGGGCAAGCAGTCCGGCATCGTCCGTATTGAACAGCACTTCTCAGACTGCACCCAATCATTCCACGGAACCAGCGACAAAACCTGCGTCCGATCCGCGGCCTTAGTTTACGGCCCCAGAAGTTAGGGGCGGAAAAGATTTTTTCCCGGTTGTCGCTGTTTCCTTGTTGTTTCCTCGCCCCGGATGGGGCGGA
>CAZYDC010000535.1:0-3529 GCA_964646065.1 uncultured Planctomycetaceae bacterium
ATCTTTGTCAAGTCATTGCATCAAAAGGTGTTCCGGCTTATCTTCATGCCATTCGAGACTGTCCCTGGCCCTTCAGGATTAGGGACAGTCCCCTTTTTCGGATACAGCCCCGAAAAAGAGGACAGTCCCTTGAGCACCAGGCGGGCGACTTCCAACCGTCCGCCGCCGTTGGCGACGACCGAAATCTCGTCGCCTTCCTTGAGTTTCGCGGACTCGGCCGCCTGCACCATGGCGAACCACGCGCCCGGCGCCACCTGCACCGGGGCGCTGAACGTCGTGGTCTGCACTTCGCGCCCGTTGAGGTAGACGTCCATCTGACCGATATTGTTTCCCGGAATCTCCGAGCCCTCGCCGTCGGCCCCGGTGCGCACGACAACGCCGATCCAGTATTGGCCGGCCTTGATGGATCCCATCCGCCAGTACATTCCGGCCAGGTTCGGCAAGCCCAACAAAAGCGGACGCTCGATCACCGCCGTGGTCAGCCCCTTGCAGGGACTGTCCGGCTGAAGCTTCATGTCGAGCCCGTTCACCATCGGTTTGACGGAAGTCGCCTCGTACACATATTCGCCGGCGGGGTTGGGGGTCGTTTCAAACGCGCCCGCCTGCGTCGGCGGGATCGAACCCAGGAGCTTCGCCCGCTCGGGGCGGTAATCCTTAGGCTTGGCCGGTTCCTTGGCCTTCACCACAATCGGTTCCTGTGGAACCGGTAGCGGGTTGGGCGTGGCGCCCACGGGCACCAGCACGCCGTACCGCTGGACCTTCGAGATGCGCACCTCGCCGATCACTCCGTCCCATCCGCCCCAATCGTATTCCGAACCGATGCTCAAGGACACCGGCGCCCCGCCCCACCCCAGCGGCGGCTTGGTCGTCATGCCGGTCAACATGCCGTCCACGTAGAACCGCCATGCCGAGGGGGCCCAGGTCACCGCAAAGTGGTGCCATTCGCCTTTATGCATACGGCAGGCGCTGATGCCGCTGTCGGTGGGCACGCGGTTGGTTGTCTCGGGCGAGGTCGTCGCGTCGGCGCACCAACCGCAACTGATGCTCGAATCCGAGAACGCGCCGATCCTCAACAGGCTCGTGGTCGCGCTGGTGATCTGGAGGTACACGCTGGGCTTCTCCCATGTCTTGGGATCGATGTTGGGCATTTCGTCAGCGCTCAGCCAGAACTCGATGGTGCCTTCCTTGGGCATCGCGGGCAGGCGCATCGGCGTCGTTGCCAGCGAACTCCGCATGTGCCCGCCGTCCAGCCGCAACCCGCGCCCGAAACGCCCGCCGTTGGCGTCGGTCAGCTTGATCTTGTTTTCCAGATGCAGGACCGGCTCTTTTTGATCGAAGTCGAGCATCAGCAGCGTGTCGGCGTCGGAAGCGTATTGTTTCGTGAGCGCGTCGTCGGCCACGTAAGGCCGGTCCAGCGGGGCGGCGATGTAGGCGTCGTCGAACAGCAGGTCCGCCGACGCGCCGAAGTTCACGCGAAGCCACACCAGCCGAACGTTTCCAGGAACTTTTCCCGAAAGCTCCCCGCCGATCTTCGCCCACTCCTTGCCGGCCTTGCCGGTCTCCACACCCAGTTGCAACGATCCTTCGGGCACTTCGCCGATCACCTCGACCGTGACGTCGCCCGAGCCCTTGGCCCAGACGCCGAAGGTGTACTTGGCCCCGGGCACGACCTCCAGCCGCCCCATCGACAGGTTCCCTCCACGATGCTGGTGTTGATCGGGGTGTCGGCAAGCAATTGCCCGTTTTCACGGATGAAACGGAGGCGGACCAAGTCGTCCGGCGTGAAAAAACCGGATACCATCCGTGGGTTGGCCAGGCCGACCTCCCAAAAGTAATTCACCAAGCCGTTGGCCATGAAGCCGAAAGGGGAAAACGCCTGGCCGTTGGCGATCTCGGCGACGTATTGGCGGAGTTGCTCCTCACCCTCGCGCGGGCTGCGAGCCGTGCGCTTGGCCTCGACCACCGCAAGCACGCACCCCGAGCCGTCATAGAGGCAGAAGTCTGTAAAGCCGTTCCACGGAGTTGGATCGTATCCAGTAACGGGAACCTCGAACCGGACCTGGGTGCGGTCGCTCAGTTTCCACTGCGCCGCAACCAACTGCGGATTGATGAGCACGGCACGGGTTTGGGCTTCATTCAATTCCATAAAACGCTCAGGCTCGGACACGTCAACGTGGTTCGCCGGTTAGCATTTGCGATTAGCGGCAGTGCCCGGCTCATTGCCCTGCGGAAGCAGGATGATAACCACTTCTGACAATCGCTGTCAAATCCAGAAGGCGGTGAGTTTCCCAGTATCTACTTTGCCTTGTGGCCCAATTCTCTCAGAAGTCCTCCACATTGATGGGCTTCGTTTCGAGGTTCCCGTTGATCTGCTTCTGTAATTCGATAGTGATTTCGTCGAACTGCTGCCCGTTGGCAGTCGGCGAAACATTAAGGGTGCATGGTTCTTTGGCCACCGAGCATTGTGTTGGGGGACCAAAAAGGTACTTGTTGCCGTACCATGTCTCACCGACGGCGAACTTGATTCTATAAGAACCGGGGGGAAGATTGACACTGGCTTTCATGCCCGAGTGTACGAATAACGTCGCAACAGGGCTACCCGTATCCCAGCTTTCCACCTTGACGAAGGTGTGACCACCTTGCGGCGTTACCACGTTCAGCACGGGCAGACAATCCCCTGAGTACCATCGAACAGTCTCTCCGTGAGGCGGCAGAGGCAGAGGGGGGAATTCCGGCGGTTCATTGGCGAGCGGGGTATTCCGAGGCGGTTCACTCACCGTCGTGGGGGGCAGGGCGCGTGCTTCGCGCATCGGCGGATGCCCCTGTTTGTCCCCAGGAGAAACGAGGCTGGGCAAGTAACAGAAACAAAACCCAACGAACAACAGGATGCCGATGACAAGTGGCCACCGGCCTACCTTGAGGCGGTTTCTGTTTGTTCGCTTGTGTGACGGCGGAACTTGTTGTCGGCCATCCGATGCGCTGACAGGCCGCACTTGGACAGATTGGGCCTCAGGAGACCAGTCGAAGCTGTCTTGGCATTTGGGGCACGTGATATGCAGAGTGCCCAATCCCCCAGGAACCATTAGCTTGTGCCCGTTCTTGCACTTGATGATGTGGCTCTCGTCGTGTGATTTCACCGGATTGCCGTTCTCGCCATCCGGCGCTCGCAGGAAGCGACGCTTGGGGCATTCGCCGTAGCAGGCGAACAGGAAAGGGCACTTCCGGCAGAATTGAGGCAACGACGTTTGCTTGGCCTCGCCGAACTTTCGCTGCCTCGCCGACCGCACCATGTCGGTCAACGAACTTTCGTTGATGTCGCCCACGCAGTATTCCGGGTAGACGAAGTGGTCGCAGCTATAGACCTGGCCGTCCCGTTCCATTGAAAGCGCCCGGCCGCACACCGGGCTGGAAATGCACATGTGCGCCAGCCCACCCGCGAACTGGCTGCTCCAGGAATCAAACCAGTTGGTGCGAACCGTTTCCCGGTCCTTGGCCCACCAGCGGTCGAACAGGCGGCACAGGAAGTTGC
>CAZYDC010000536.1:0-3518 GCA_964646065.1 uncultured Planctomycetaceae bacterium
GCATGAAAGCCCAGTCCCCAATCCGGCGCATCCGGCTGGGCGATCATTTGCTCCAGCATCCAGGCGTCTTCCCGCGCCTTTTGCAGGAGTTGCCGGGCGTGTTCATGCGACCTGTTCATACGCCCTGCCTTCTTTGGCCGCCCGGTAATAGACGGTGTTGGGCGTGTCCAGCCAGTACTCGAAGACGGCCTCGCTGACCACCAGCACGTCCACCGGAACGCCCAGCGGGGCCAGGATTTCGCCCAATCGGACCATCTCGTCGAATTCCGAGCCGCCCTCCGGTTCGACCACCAGAAAATCCAGGTCGCTGTGCGGGCCGGCCTGACCCCGAGCCCAGGAGCCGAACAGGATCACCTTGGACCCCCGCGGCGCCGCTGCCAGCAGCATCTTCACAGCCGCTTGGATGGTCGCTTCGTCGATCATGCCACTATCCTACCTGTTGTTTCGGTTGAGCGTCAAGAAAGGAACCGGCCTCCGATTTCCCCGGCACTGTGAACTCCGCGCCCACTGTGGTAAACTCATCATCGTATTCGACGGAGGTCGTTTGGCCCGGTTCTCGGAACAATTCGTGCAGCAGGTTGCTCAGGCCACGGACATCGTGGACCTGATCGGGCAATACATCGCGATGAAGAAGCGCGGGCACGAGTTCCTTGGGCTCTGCCCGTTCCACGCGGACAAGCACCCCTCGATGAACGTCTCGCCCAACAAGCAGATCTTCAAGTGCTTCGCCTGCGGGGCCGGCGGCGGCGTGTTCAAGTTCGTGGAGCTGTACGACAAGCTGAGTTTTCCCGAGGCGGTGCGGGCGCTGGCCGAGCGGGCGAACATTCCGCTGCCGCGCGAGTTCGCGCCCGTGCCCGTTCAGGCGGGCATGAGCAAGCAGGACCTTCTGCGGGTGACGGCCTTCGCGGCGGGTTTTTTCCGCGAGCAACTGCACTCGCCCGGCGGGCGGGACACACTGGAGTACGCCCACAGCCGCGGCCTGACCGATGCGACGATCGAGCGGTTTGGCTTGGGGTTCGCGCCGGACTTCTGGGACGCGCTGCTCATGGCGGCCCGGCGCGAGGGGTTCGCCGAGCAGCAGTTATTGGCCGCCGGCCTGGTCGTGCGTCGCGAAAAAGGCGATGGCTGCTACGACCGCTTCCGCAACCGCCTGATCTTCCCGATCCTGGACGTGGCCAACAACGTGATCGCGTTCGGCGGGCGGGCGCTGGCGGCCAACGAGCGGGCCAAGTACCTCAACAGCCCCGAGTCGGTTTTGTACGACAAGTCCAACCAACTGTACGCGCTGAACTGGGCGCGCGAAGCCATCGGCGAGGGCGGCCAGGCGGTGGTGGTCGAGGGGTACATGGACGCCCTGATCCCGCACCAGGCGGGCGTGGGCAACGTGGTGGCCAACCTGGGCACGGCATTGACGGATCGCCAGGTGCGGCTGCTGTCGCGATACGCCAAGGAAGTGGTGTTGATTTACGACGCGGACACGGCGGGGCAACTCGCGGCGGAGCGGTCGCTGGAGATGTTCCTGGCCCAGCAGTTGCACGTTCGCGTGGCGACGATTCCCGAGGGCAAGGACCCGTGCGATTACACGCTGGCGGCCGGCGGGGAGGCGATGCGGGCGCTGATCGCCTCGGCCCCGGACGCGCTGGAATACGCCTGGGGCCGGCGGGCGGCGCAGTTGGAGCAGGCCGGGGGCAACCTCGCGCAGCGCCGCGAGATCGTCGAGGAATTTCTGCGGCTGGTGGTCTCCTGCTCGACCTTCGGCGCCATCGACGAGGTGCGCCGCGGCCAACTCGCCCAGCACATCGCGCACCTGCTGAACATTTCGTCCTCCGAGGTGCAGCAGCAGATGCGGCGCATGGCCCGGGCCATTCCCCGGGCGAACCTTCCCCAAGACGCGGGCAGGATGCCCGCGGCACACGAGGGCGGGACGCCCTCGTCACATAGCCGCGCCGACCTGACCGAGCGGCAGGTGCTCGAAGTGCTGCTCAACCGCCCGGACCTGTTCGATTCGGTGATGGAAAAGCTGGACGCCACGGACTTCGAGGACCGCGATTTCGCCCTGATCGCCCAGGAAATCTGGCGGCGCGGGCAGGAGGGCCACCTGGCGAGCGAGGAACTGGTCGCCAGCGAAACCATGGCCCCGCTGGGCGGCCTGCTGGCCGAACTGATCGCCACCGGGCAGCGGATGGGCAATCACGAACAAACCTTGGCCGGGGCCGTGGAGCATATACTGTATCGTCGCAATCGCCAGCAGATGCAGGGCCTCAAGTCGGCGGGATACACGGACGAAATGTTGCGACTGACGGAGCAGCACTTGAAGAAGCCCGACGCCCGGCGGCGGCCTAGGATTACTTGATCCGTTTGTAGTGGCCCCGTGAGGGGCTTCTTGAAGAACTCGTTTGTAGTGGCCTCGTAAGAGGCTTCCTGAAGAATCGCCTTACGGCGACACTACGAACGACATTGCGAACGGCACGAACGAATTACCGATTACAAGGTTTCTTAGGGTTGACATGGCCGATAGAGGCGATATACTAGTTCAATTCGATTGAATGTGGAAAATGACATGAGCAGGAGCTCTCCCATGGCTGACACCTTGGAAGCAAGCGTACGCAAGCTGATCGCCAAGGGCAAAGAGCGCGGATACCTTACGTACGAAGAGATGAACGACGATCTCCCGGACGAGGCTGTTTCCCCGGACAAACTTGACACGCTGCTGATGACGCTGGACGAGATGGGCATCGAACTGATCGATGAGGACGAAGCCCAGCAGCGCGAACCCTTTGCCGAAGCAACCGAGACGGAAACCGAGGAAAAGGCCACCGCCGAGGAGACCGTCGAGGAACTCGAAGAGGTCAGCCGCCGCATCGACGACCCCGTTCGCATGTATCTGACCCAGATGGGCGAGATCCCGCTCTTGACTCGCGAGCAGGAAATCAACCTGGCCAAGAAGATCGAGATGACGCGGATGCACTTCCGCCGTCGCGTCCTCGAAAGCGATTACTGCATCCAGCAGGCGGTGGACATCCTGGCGCAGGTCCACAGCGGCGACCTTCCGTTCGACCGCACGATGAAAATCTCGACCGCGGAGAACCTCTCCAAGGAAACCATCACCGACCGCATGCCCGCCAACCTGGACACCCTGCGGAAGGTCATGGAAGTCAACCAGCGCGACTGGCGCCGCGCCAAGGACGCGAAGCTGTCCTTCGGCGAGCGCCGACGGGCGCTGCGGACCCTGTGGCGCCGCCGCCGCCGCGCGGCCAGGCTGCTCGAAGAGCTCTCGCTGCGGACCAGCAAGATCCAGCCGATGATGAAGAAGCTCCAGCACATCTCCGACAAAATGGAGGAGCTGGGGCGGTCCATCGTTTCCGGGCAGGGCGACAGCACGCCCGAAGAGGACATCGCCGTCATGCGGGAGGAGCTCGAAGGCATGGTGGACCTGGTGCTGGAGGAGCCCGAACTGCTCCGCAAGCGCGTCAAGGCCATCCAGAAGGTCTTCAACGATTACGAGCAGGCCAAGCGCG
>CAZYDC010000537.1:0-3513 GCA_964646065.1 uncultured Planctomycetaceae bacterium
ACATTTTATTGCGTGATTCGCGCCTCGGCGTCGGAATCGATTCTTTGGGCGATGGCGGCGGTGCTGGCCTGCGCGCTGGGGATGGCGAGCAAGGAAGTAATGGTCACGGCTCCATTGATGGTGCTGCTGTACGACCGGACGTTCCTGACCGGAACGTTCCGGCGGGCACTGCAAAAACGCTGGGCCTTGTACGCGTGTCTGGCGGCCTGCTGGGGGCTGTTGGCGTGGGCGATGTCCACAGGCGGAAGCCGCGGCGGAACCGTCGGGTTTGGCAGCGACTTCGTCATGGACTGGCGTTCGTACGCCCCGTCGCAGTTCGGGGTGGTCCTGCATTACCTGCGCGAGGCGTTCTGGCCGAATTCGCTGTGCGTGTACTGGTACGGCCGGCCCCCGGCGCACGGCCTGGGCGAAATACTGCCCGGGGCGACGGTCGTGACCGCGATGGCGGCGGCGACGATCTGGGGCTTGCGGGGCGGCAGGAAGTGGGGATTCCTGGGAGCGTGGTTCCTGGGAATCCTGGCTCCAACGTCGAGCGTGGTCCCGGTCCTCTCGGTGATTTTTGAACACCGGATGTATCTGTCGATGGCTGCGGTCGCGGCGGCGGCGGTGCTCGGCGCTTTCGTGCTGTGGGAAAAGCTTCTGCAAAAGACGAACTGGTTTTCCGGCGCATCGGCCCACCGTCGGTGGGACGTTCCCTGGGCCGCGTTTACGGTGGTGGCGCTCGCGCTGACCTACCTGACGATTCAGCGGAACCTGGACTACCGCACCACGCTGGCCATGCAGGAGGATCTTGCTCGCAAGCGCGACATGTGGCAGCAAATCGACGAAACCCCACGGTTGACCGCCAGCCATTTTCAGTACCTTGGCCATTGCCTGGCCGCCGGTGGAAAAACCGACCTGGCGGTCGAATTGTTTCGCCAATCCCTTGCGATCGATCCCAATGATGACGCCGTCCACGTCGACCTCGGCGCGGCCCTGGGCGAGCAGGGCAAAGTCCAGGAGGCGATCGGGCATTTCCGCCAGGCCGTCGCCCTCAACCCGAAAAACGCCGCCGCATTTCAGGACCTGGGATTCGCGCTATGCAAGCAGGGAAATATCGAAGAGGGGCTTGAGGAATACCGCAACGCGGTCCGCATCGATCCCCAAAATCCGCAAGCCCGCAACTCCCTGGCGGTCGCGATGTGCGAAAACGGCAGAGTCGAGGAGG
This sequence comes from uncultured Planctomycetaceae bacterium, assembly GCA_964646065.1. Taxonomy (GTDB): domain Bacteria; phylum Planctomycetota; class Phycisphaerae; order SM23-33; family SM23-33; genus CAZYDC01. Next base: position 1,208 of record CAZYDC010000537.1, read on the forward strand.
GAATCAAGGAGTTCCGCGAGGTCATCCGCCAAAGCCCGCAAGACCCCGATGCCTACTGCAACCTGGGTTTGACCCTGGCCAAACAGGGCAAAACGGACCAGGCCGTCGAGCAGTTCCGCATGGCCATCCGAGTCCAGCCGCAATGCCTGCCCGCTTACAACTGCCTCGTCGCGATCCTCCAAAAGGCCGGACGCAACGAGGAGGCGGCGGCGGTGTATAAACAGGCCTTGCAAGCCGGCGCGGCGGACGCGCCGCGCTAATCTCGCGCTGCTCTTTGGGCGCGGACACGGTAAGATAGCGATGTGAATCCATGGAATTAAAACCCCTGAAAATCGGCAACGTAGAGATCGGCTTCCCCGTGGTGCTGGCGGCGCTGGCGGGATACAGCGACCTGCCGTACCGGCTCGTTTGCCGCGAGCACGGCGCGCCGTACTGCGCGACCGAGGCCATGCTCGACCGCCAGATGCTCCTGGACGGCAAGCTGCGCCGCCGCCTGGTCCAGCTTACCGACGAGGACCATCCGGTGGCCGCGCAGATCATGGGCAACGACCCGGCCGTCATGGCCCAGGCGGCGAAGGTGCTTTGCGAGATGGGCTTTGACGTGATCGACCTGAACTTCGCCTGCCCGGTTCGCAAGGTCATCAGCCGCAAGCGCGGCGGGCACATGATGCGGCAGCCGCAGCGGTCGCTGGAGATCGTCCGGGCCGTGCTCGACGTCGTGCGAGACCGCCCGGTGACGCTCAAGCTCCGCCGGGCCTACCTCGAAAGCGACCAGGAATGCGAGGCCTTCTGGACCATCGCCCGCGGCGCGTTCGATGCCGGCGTGACGGCCCTGTGCGTTCATGCCCGAAGCGTGGAGCAAAAATACATGGGCCATGCCGACTGGAGTTTCCTGTCGGGGGTCAAGCGGGCGTTCCCCGACCGGACGATCATCGGCTCGGGCGACCTGCACACCGCCGCCGACGCGCTGAGGATGATCCAGGAGACCGGAGTGGACGGCGTAGCCGGCGCCCGCGGGGCGATCGGCAACCCGTGGTTTTTCCGCCAGGCTCGCGACATCGCCGCCGGCCTGGAACCGTATCGGCCGCCCGTGGCCGAGCAGCGCGACGTGCTGTCGCGCCATTTCGAGATGTGCTGCAAGGTCCACGGCGCCCGCCGAGGCCCCAATATGATGCGAAAGTTCGGCATCAAGTACGCCCGGATGCACCCACACCCCAGCAAAGTCCGCAACGCGTTCGTGGACATCACTTCCGCCGCCCAGTGGCAGGCCGTGCTGGAGCAGTTCTATTCGTGAATGCTCGGTCAACTGTCAAGTGACGGATCTGGGTGCCATGCCCAAGTCCGCGCGGGCATGTCGCGCGGCGTTCACATGCCCGCGCAGACTTGGGCATGGCACCCATCGAAATTATTTCCTCAACTGCGCATCCTTGGCCAGGACCTTGGCGGCCTGGTCGGCCTTGAACTGCTGGAGTTTCGCGGCCAGCGTGGGGTCGGAGGTGGCCAATATCTGGGCGGCGAAGATGGCCGCGTTGACCGCCCCGTTGACGGCCATGCACGCGACGGGCACTCCCGGGGGCATTTGCAGCGTGCTCAAAAAAGCGTCCACTCCAGCCAGCGGGCCCGACGCCATCGGCACGCCGATCACCGGAAGCGTCGTGACGCTCGCCAGCACGCCCGACAAGGCCGCGCTCATGCCCGCCGCCGCGACGATGACCTTCAGCCCCCGCCCCGCCGCCGACGCCGCATACTCATGCGCCTCCGCCGGCGTGCGATGCGCGGAGAGGATTCGCATCTCATGCGCGATCCCAAAGGCGCCAAGCTGCCCGGCGCACTTCTTCATCGCCTCCAGGTCGCTGTCCGATCCCATTACGATGCCAACTAGCGGTTTGTCATTCATATCTTCCTCGTCAGTGAATCATCATCATCGATTTGAACTTGTAAGGATTCCTTACAAGTTGCCGTATCCTTCAGGCAATTGTCCAACAACCTGTTGGACAATTGAGTCCATCGGCAATTTTGCAACAACCTGTTTCTTAGCTATGTCTTTTCCGTTTCATCGCTGTGTCTTTGCTGTTTCCTCGCCCCGTGGGGGCGGTGGATTTGTAGCCCACCGCGTAAGCGGTGGGCATTGGGTCACAAAAACCGACAAGCCCCGTAGGGGCGGCAGAAACCCAAACGTGCGGCGCCGCGTCTTTTCGACAGGCCGCCGGTCTGTCGCCCCTCCGGGGCTTGACTGTAAATGCGAAACGCGACCCACCGCTCACGCGGTGGGCTACAAATCTTTGGCCCCATCCGGGGCCTAAGAA
>CAZYDC010000538.1:0-3512 GCA_964646065.1 uncultured Planctomycetaceae bacterium
GCTGATCGCCCACGCCAGCGCCAGGCCGTCGTAGGTGCTCGTGCCCCGCCCGACCTCGTCCAGAATCACCAGGCTGCGCGACGTGGCGTTGTTCAAAATGTTCGCCGTCTCGACCATCTCCAGCATGAACGTGGACAGCCCCGCCGTCAGTTCGTCCGCGGCGCCCACCCGCGTAAAAATCCGGTCGGCCAGGCCGATCGTCGCCTCCTCGGCCGGTATGAAGCTCCCCGTCTGCGCCAGCAGCACCAGCAGCGCCACCTGCCGGATGTACGTGCTCTTCCCGGCCATGTTGGGCCCGGTGATTATCAGCAGGCGGTTGTCCGCCGCGTCCATGTGAACGTCGTTGGGCACGAACTGCTCGCGAAGTTGCGCGGCCAGCACGGGGTGCTTGCCCCCGATGATATGCAGCACGTTGTCCTGTGTGATGTTGGGCCTCTTGTACCCGCGCTCGACGGCCAGGTCCGCCAGACCGGCCAGCACGTCCAGCGTCGCCAGCGCCGCCGCCGCGTTTTGCAGCGGTTCGATGTACCGGCAAAGCTCCTGCCGCAGCCGCTCGTACAGCGCCGCCTCCAGCTTGCGAGCCCGCTCGCCGGCGGTCAGCACTTCGCTCTCGTAGCGCTTCAGGTCGTCGGTGATGTACCGCTCGGCGTTCTTGAGCGTCTGCTTGCGAACGTAGTCCGCCGGCGCCTTGTCCGCGTGGGCGTTGGTGATCTCGATGTAGTAGCCGAAAACCTGATTGTATCCTACCTTCAAGTTGGCGATGCCGGTCCGCCGGCTCTGCTCGGCCTGGTACTGCGCCAACCAGCTTTGCCCGTCGCTGCCGATCCGCCGCAGGCGGTCGAGTTCCGCGTCGTGTCCGTCGGCGATGACCCCTCCGTCGCGGAGCACGTTGGGGCAGTCGTCGTTGATCGTCTTGGCGATCAGTTCCGCCGGCGCGTCCAAGCCCGCGAGCGCGGGCGCCAGGCCGGCGATCAGGTCGGCCAGGCAGCTTTTGAGCAGTGCGGAAAGCTCGGGCAGGCGCGTCAGCGTGGTCCCCAGGGCGACCAGCTCTCGCGGCCGCACGCGGGAAAGCGCCACGTTCGCCGCGATGCGGTCGATCTGCGAGCAGGCCCGCAACAGTTCGCGCAGGCCCGTCAGCCGCGAGCGGTCGAAGGCGAGCTCCTCCACCGCGTCCTGCCGCGCGACGATCGCGCTGTACGTGGTCAGGGGAAAGCTCAGCCACCGCTCCAGCAGCCGCGAGCCCATGCCGGTGCAGGTCTGGTCGATGCACGCGAGCAAGCTGCCCGTGCGGCTGTTGCCGCGCAAGGTCCGGTGGACCTCCAGGCAGCGCAGCGTGTTGCCGTCGATGGCCATGTGGTCGCGCCGGTCGAACGCCTTGAGGCCGCGAATGTGCGCCAGCGCCGTCTTCTGCGTCTCGCGAAGGTACTGGATCACCGCCCCCGCTGCCGAGAGCGATACGTCGTACGCCTCGAACCCGAAACCCTTCAGCGTGGTGGTGCCGAAATGCTCGTTCAGCGCGCCCAAGGCCGCGTGCGGGTCGAACGCCCACGCCCCGTAACTGGTCGCCGCCGCCCCGGTCGCCTGCCGCAACGACGCCCGCCATGCCGGCGTGTCCAAACTCGACCCCTCCGGAAAAATCACCTCCGCCGGACGAATGCGGATCAGCTCGTCCATCAGATGTTCCGCCGGCCCGAGCATCGTCCAGAACGACCCGCTGGAAAGCTCGACCCATGCGATGCCCGCGGAACCGGGATTCGGGATTCGGGATTCGGGATTCGGGTTTGGTGTTCCGGGATTCGGGTTTGTGCTTTCGGCCTGGTCACTTGAGTGACCAGGCTCTTTCTTCGCGGATTGCGGAACAAACACGGCAGCTAAATAATTCCCCTCGCGCTGGTCCAGCAGGGTCTCGTCGGTGAGCGTTCCGGGCGTGACCAGGCGGGTCACGTCGCGCTTGACCAGGCCCTTCGCCAAGGCCGGGTCCTCCACCTGCTCGCAGACGGCAACGCGAAGCCCCGCTTTGATGAGCCGCGACAGGTAGCTGTCCAGCGCGTGATACGGAATGCCCGCCAGCGGCACCGCCGTGGGGCCTTTAGACCGGCTGGTCAGCGTCAGACCCAGCACGCGGCTGGCCGTCTTGGCGTCCTCGTAAAACATCTCGTAAAAGTCGCCCATGCGAAACAGCAGCAGGTAATCGGCATACTGCTGCTTGAATTGCCGATACTGCCGCATCGCCGGCGTGTCGAGTTGCTCGGGAGTTTCGTCCACGGCGCGGATTCTACCACAGAGGCGGCGGCGCGGCTATCGCCGCGTCGGAATGTCGAATGACGAATGACGATTACCGGAGGCGGGGCCCTCAGCTCTTCGTGGCACCCCCAAGTCCGCTTGGGGGTGTCTTCGCGGAGGACGGTCTTCGTGGCACCCCCCAAGTCTGCTTGGGGGTGTCTTCTGCGGGAACCCGAACGTCAAGGCGACAGCGGTAATGCCCACTGCGCCGACAAGCAAGCTGACGCTGAAATCCAGCTTGCCCGCCATCGATCTCCAGGAGGTGTTGGCGGGCTTGCTGGTCGGCGCAGTGGGGCACCCGTTTGGGGTTTGGTGGAAACACTCCACCGGATCGAAGCCAATTGTCCAGCGTCGAACGTTGATTCGCGGCCGGGCAAGGTGTAGCATAAAGGAATGAAAACTGTCAGGTACGTCCATTGGCGGGATGACGAAATGTGGATGGGGTATCTCGAAGACTACCCCGACTACATGACCCAGGGTGAAACTCTCGAAGAGCTTCAAGAGAATCTGAAGGATTTGTACGAGGAGTTCACCAGCGGCAACATCCCCGGCGCCCGCAAGGTGTCGGAACTGCGAATCGCATGAAGCGCGACGACCTCGTTTGAGGGTGGCACCCGGGCGGGGGTCTTGGATACATGCCACCGGCCGGGGGTTGGACCTGACGCGAGTCCTTGGTTCTCTTCAATAAAATCAGCCACGGGTTGCCCTTCCGAGGCCTACCCGTGGATCTCGGGCGGACTTCGTACCCCGGCCGGGGTTCGATAGTTTCTGGAGCGGCGCTTGGCGAGGGATTATTCAACCACTCCGTGGTAGGAACGAATGGGGCCTGTTCCACGGGTAGCTCGCGGACTCGCAACCCGTGGCTGATTTTATTGAACGGCGAAGAAAAGGCGAAGACACAGCCGGGGGCGGCTGCGCCACAACAACAGCGGCACCCGCTTATCCCTCGACGCGTCCGGCCGGAAATTGGGCCGGAAAAATAAAAAAATTCTTGTGCGGCTAAGAGCGGCCTGACATCGAGTTATGTAAAGCCACTTTTTTGTTGCAATTGTTTGGTTGACAACAGCCAAACTCATGGTATAATACATAGCGTGTGGTGTAGCGTGCCTTACGCGGGCTTGATAGAAGCTCGTGGATGCTATTTGACAAGTGAATATGGGACTGGCGAGTTTCCGGGTGCCATGCAACGCCGTGAACTACGGTGGCTCGCAATAGCACGTAACACCTTC
>CAZYDC010000539.1:0-3501 GCA_964646065.1 uncultured Planctomycetaceae bacterium
CCCACAAACGGGCCGTTCTTGCTGGCCATGTCTTCCCACCAGCCGACGTGGTCTATGGGCAGGTTGGCCGGCAGGCGGCGAATCTGGCGGACGACCAGTTCGGTCATGTGCTCGATCATGTCGTGGATCATGTCGGGATATTCGTAGAACGCGATGGAGAGGTTTTCAAAGCCCATCCACCCGCGAAGCATTCCGTACGGGCCTGGCGCGCCGGTGCCGATGACCTTGCCCTCCGCGGCGGCCGCCAGCGCCGCGTCGATCTCCGCCTGCGGAATCTCGCGGGTCGGGTCGTCAAAGCGGTGGCGGGCCTTCATGTCCTCCCAGTCCTTGGGCGTCTTGACGGGGAACTCGATGAAGTGCGGGATGGAGCTTTCGTCCACGTCGTTCATGTAGCGTTCGGCCAGCGCGCCCGACGAGTCGCGCATGATGACGGAGTGCTCCCGCTTCTCGATCACCTTTTCCTCGAACACCGGGTTCATGTGGCACCGAAGGTTGATGCCGTGATCTTCCCCCTGGTCAAAACCCAGGAACCGGTCAAGCTTGCCCGAGAACATCTCATTCTGTTCCTGCGGGCTCAGGTCGGCCTTCATGCCTTCGCTCATCCATCGCCGGATGGTCTGCGGCCAGTAGCCGAACTCGATGTCCGGAACGCGGTCCACGGATTGATATGTGAAGGTCCGGTAGTAACGGTTCGTAATTTCCTTGCGCATTTTCACTCCAAGTCGAAGGATTTATGGTCGAACACGGAAGATTGTACATGCCCGCAGTGCGAACTGTCATCGCAAAATCGGCGCGGATAGTGTAAAATACTGGGCTTTACGGAATGCAGGATAATGATATGTCGTTGATTGTCGGCGAAGGGATATCGAAGAGTTGGAGCGAGAAGGACGTTTTGAAGAACGTCAGTTTCACGCTTGCGCCCGGCGAGCGCGTGGGGCTGGTGGGGCCCAACGGCCAGGGCAAGACCACGTTGATCCGCATCATCGCGGGGCTGGAGCCGGAGACCACCGGCACGTTCCAGCGCAAGAGCGATTTACGGATCGGCTACCTGCCGCAGGACCCGCCCGCGATCGAAGGGGCCACGCTGCGGTCGGCCATGGTGGATGTGTTCGGCAGACTGCACCGGATCGAGCAGGAATTGCACGACCTGGCCGGCAAGATGGGCGAAGAAGGTGCGTCGCCGGAGGAGCATGAAAAGGTCCTCGCCCGCTACGGCCAATTGCAGCACGAGTTCGAGGACGGCGGCGGGTACACGTATTCGCATCGAATCGACGCGGTGCTCTGCGGTTTGGAGTTCGACCGCGCCGCGTGGGAGCGGCCGCTGACGGAACTGTCCGGCGGGCAGCGCACCCGCGCGTACCTGGCCAGGCTGCTGCTGGAGGCGCCCGACGTGCTGCTGCTGGACGAGCCGACCAATCACCTGGACCTGGCGGCGGTGGAGTGGCTGGAACAGTGGGTGCGCGATTTCCCCGGCGCGATGATCGTGGTCTCGCACGACCGGTATTTTCTGGACCGCGTGACGGAGACGACGTGGGAAGTTTCGTTCGCGACGCTGGAGTGCTACAAGGGCAATTACAGCCGCTATCTCACGCAGCGCGACGAGCGGTACAAGGAGCGGATGCGGCGGTGGGAGGCGCAGCGGGAGTTCATCGAGACGACCGAGGAGTTCATCCGGCGGTTCCTTGCGGGGCAGCGGTCCAAGGAGGCCCAAGGCCGGCGAACGCGGCTGGCGCGGTTCATGCGGGACGAGGCCATCCCCAAACCGCGCGAGCATGAACGAATCAACGTGCGGTTGAAAACCACCGAACGCACCGGCGATTTCGTGCTGTATCTCAACGGTCTCAAGGCGGGGTATCCGCCGTCGCCGCCGCTGGTGAGCGTGGAGAGCCTGAACATACAGCGAGGTCAGCGCGTGGCCATCGTCGGCCCCAACGGGTGCGGAAAGACCACGCTGCTGCGGACCATGCTGGGGGAACTGCCCTCGATGGGCGGGACGGTGCGTCTGGGCTCCAACGTGCGGCTGGGCTACCTTTCGCAGACGCACAGCGAGCTGGACGTGGAGATGACGGCCTTGGACGCTGTGCGATGCCTTGAACCGACGATGACCGAGGAGCGAGCGCGGAGCATTCTGGGCAGCCTGCTGCTCTCGGGCGACGACGCGTTCAAGAAGATTCGGGAGCTTTCGGGCGGCCAGCGAAGCCGCGTGGTGCTCGCGCGGCTGATGCTCCAGAAGGCCAACGTGCTGGTGATGGACGAGCCGACCAATCACCTGGACGTGGCCTCGCAGGAGGTGCTCCAGGACGTGCTGAGCGACTTCGATGGCACCGTGATCTTTGTCAGCCACGACCGCTACCTGATTCAGGCGCTGGCGACGCACGTCTGGGCCGTGTGGGACAAGGCGGTCGTGCCGCTGGGCGGCAGTTGGAACGATTATGTGCAGTGGCGCGACGAGCAAACCGGCGCCGCTGAGGTGGCCGCCGCCGAGGTCCAGGCCGACAAGGCCAAGGTCCAGCGGAAAGAGGACTACCGCAACCGCCGCCAGAAAACCAACGAGGTCCAGCGGCTCACGCGCAGGCTGGCACAGGCCGAGAAGGAGATTCACGACCTGGAGGCCCGCATGAAGCAGATCAACGAGGAACTGGTCGCCGCCAGCAATGCCGGCGACGTGGACAAGATTACCGCGCTGGGCCTGGAGTACACGCAAACCGACGCGCGGTTGCGGAAGACGTTCGCGGAATGGGAAAAAGTCAGCGCGGGCCTCGAAGCCGCCGGGGCGGAGTGAAATGTAGCATGGGCATCCTGCCCATGTGCATTTGTTTTTTTTTCTTCTTCTTCCGTTTCTTTGGGAAAAACAGCAAAAGCAAAAGCAAAAGCGAAGACATGGGCAGGATGCCCATGCTACACATGGCCAAGATGGCCATGCCGCGCAAGGTTCACTGGAAATTCCCTCCCCGAAAACCCGATAGTAACGGTATAACTAAACTAAGTGCGGCGAGGGCATTTGGATCACAGGCGATCATGCGATTTTGGCCGACAACTCAATTGCGGCGTTGGGGGGAGTCTTGCCCTAAGTGGCTGAGGGCCCGCGCAGGCGTCATCGCTTGCGGGGTGGCGATCGCGATCCTGAGCGTCGTGGCGTACTGGAACACCTTTCATGCGCCTTTCCTGCTGGACGACACACTGGGTATCGTGGACAACCCGACGATCCAGGGCCCGCTAAGCCGTCGGATCCTGTCGCCGCCCGCCGGCACCGCGGTGCAGGGGCGGCCGCTGGTCAATGTGACCCTGGCCGTCAACCACAAGCTCGCGGGGCAGGCGGACTCGCCCGCCGGTTATCACCTGGTAAACCTTGCGATTCACATCCTGGCGGCGCTGGTGCTGATGGGCGTGGTCCGCCGCGCGCTGCTTCTACCGCGTCTGCGCGCAAGCCTGGGTGCGGCCGCCACGCCGCTGGCCGGGACCATCGCCGCGCTGTGGGCCTTGCACCCGCTCCAGACGCAG
>CAZYDC010000540.1:0-3486 GCA_964646065.1 uncultured Planctomycetaceae bacterium
CGGTGTTTGTTTCGGCAATTGCCGCGATGCTCTTGGATGTTGTAATCGGCGAGGCGTTCCGCAAGGTCCAGGTTGAGTTGGTGGTTCTCATGGCCGGCAGTCTGTGGATGTTCATGGTCGGCTTCACGGATGACATCCGTAACATGCGTGCTTCCGTCAAGCTGCTGTGTCTGGTTGTTGCATCGCTGGCACTGTGCGCTAGCGGCGCTCGCATTCAGCACATATCCATAGGCGAGTGGTTTACGTTGGACCTCGGGTGGGCGGCTTGGCCTGTTACGCTCTTTTGGATTACCGGCGTCACAGCGGGCATGAACTTCATCGACGGGCTGGACGGCTTGGCAGGCGGCATCGCCGCGGTGGTATGCGGCAGTATAGCCGTGCTGGCGTTCTGGAGCGGGCAAGTAGCCATGGGCGTGCTGATGCTGGCTCTTCTGGGCGCCCTTACAGGGTTTCTGTTTTACAATTTTCATCCGGCCAAGGTGTTCATGGGGGATGGCGGCGCCATGTTTATCGGTTTCCTCATCGGTGGCGGAAGCGTGGTCTGCCAGGCCAAGACGGCCGCGCTGGTTGGGATTGCGCTGCCTGCCCTGGCGCTTGGGGTGCCGTTGCTGGACACGTTCTTTACGGTGATTCGGCGCGGGGTAATCGAACGTCGTTCCATATTCGTGGCCGAGCGCGGGCATCTGCACCACCGTCTGCTGGACCGGGGCTTGCGCCAACAAACGGTGGTTTTCTTCCTGTATGGCGTTACGTTGGTCAGCGCCGGTGTGGGAGTCGTCACGCTGGTCGCCAGAAGTGGATGGACGCTCGCCTTGCTGGCGGGGGGCTTGGCGTTCCTGGTGGCCGTGTTCGGCCTGGTGGGAGGCGCGCGCCTGCGCGAGACATATCAGGCGGTGCAGCGCAACCGAGCTATTGCACACGAGGCAAAGACAGAGAAGAGTTTGCTGGAAGACGCGGAATTGCGCATGCGGGAGGCTCGGTCATTCGAAGAATGGTGGCAAACCGTGTGCGGGCTCGCGGATCAGTTGGGGTTTCAGAGCCTCGCCCTGTCGCTTCCGGACGACGGAAACGGGTCGAATCGTCTGGCATGGAATTCGTCCGTGGAACGCCTTGATGACAAGCACAGGAGGCAGGTCGAGGTCGTTCTGCCAATGGCGATACGGGACGGGAATACCGTCTCCCAACTGAGGGTGAGCATCGAAGTGAACGGCCGTCTGGAAGCAGGCGGCCGCAGGGCCGCCTTGCTGGGCAGGCTGATCGACGAGTTCCCGCTGCCGATGTCCGCGGACATCCCCGACGCGATAGCACCGCTTGCCGGCACGATTCCAACGGCAAGTGTCGGTCCCGCCCGGCTCGTGGCGCGGGGCGTCGGATCGAATGACGTGGGCCAGGACGTCCCCCCGGTCAGGATTAACCAATGACGATTCCCGAATCGATTGACGTCATGGATGTGCCGGTCGTTCCCTTCGAATCCTACGAGCAGGCGATCCGGTGCGTTGAAGAGGCAATTGAGTCGGGGCGGAAGGAATCCTGGGTTGCCGTCAACCCCCAGAAGACCTACCGGGCATGGCACGATCCGAAACTCCTTGAGATTCTCCGGCGCGCGGATGCGGGAATCTGCGACGGGATCGGCGTGTCGATTGCCGCCAAGATGCTTTATGGGCAGGGCATCAGGCGTTGCACCGGGTGCGACCTGTTTTTCGCCTTGATGGAGGCGGCCGCGCGAAAGGGTTGGCGCGTGTTTCTGCTTGGGGCGTCTCCCGAGTCGAACCGAGGCGCGTGTTCGAGATTGTTGGATCGATATCCCGGCCTGAAGATTGTCGGGCAGGAAGACGGCTTTTTTGCCGACTCATCAACGGTGATCGACCGGATCAATCGCAGCAACGCGGAATTGCTCTTCATCGCCATGGGCACGCCCCGCCAGGAATATTGGATCGCGGATCATCGACAAGAGATCCACGCGGCATTTTGCCTGGGGGTTGGGGGCAGCTTCGACGTTGCGAGTGGTGTGGCCAGGAGGGCGCCGAAGCTGTTCCGGAAAACCGGCACGGAGTTTCTCTACCAGCTCTTGACGCAGCCGCACAAGAGGTTCATCAGGCAACTCGTGTATTTTCCTTACATATTTCGCGTCGCCTGCAGGGCGATATCCGGCGGATCGAGGAACGGCCAGGGCAACAAGGCCAAACGCGAACTGACCTGCCTAAAGGAAGACTAAGGCAAGGGTAAATTCAACAGGCTGCCGGCGATGTGCCGGCAGGCTCCATCTGCCGCGAGCAACACGGTGGGGTTGGTCAAGTGGCGTTCGGCATTTCCGGCCAGTGACAAAAGAAGGGAAAACGAGTGTACGCAAGCGAGAAAAATGCGGAGCATCCTAACCAAGAGCTGGCGACTGACCTTGCTCAGCGGGCGAAGACGCCTTTGGCGGCGCCGGTGGGCGGGTTCTTTGGCAACACCCATCTGTCGGTGGACGGCGGCCAGGCTGGCGGGGCGCCCAAACGCGGATTCTCCATTGCCTCGATTCTGCAATTCAAATGGACCTTCCTGGCAGTCTTTCTGCCCGTGGCCGTTATCGCAATCGCGGCCATCTGGTTGCTGATTCAGCCCGAATACGAAGCGAAGGCGGAAATACGAGTCCGGCCGATCATTCCCAGCCTGGTCTTCAAGACGGAAGATAACGGATCGATACCATTCTACCAGTCGTTCGTGAACACGCAGGTTTCCATTATACGGAACCCCGCTGTGCTTCAGCGGGTCCTGGAACAACAAGATGTGCAGAATACCCAGTGGTACAGGAATCCAGAGCGGTCCCTGATCGGACAGCCTGAGCCTCCTATCGATCGGCTCAGGACGGCGCTGTCCGCGAGCCCCAGAATGACCACGGAGATCATCGATTTGCGCATGGGTGCCCGTAGTTCCAAGGACGCCGAGGTCATCGTGAACGCGGTCCTAGACCAGTACGTGAAATATATTTCCGAGACGGCCGACAAGACGGAGGACTTGCTCTACCGTCAACTCACCGAGCAGTACAAGTCTTTGGAGAACGAGATTCAAGGGCGGGAAACCGTCCTAGCCCGGCTTCGAAAGGACTTGGGAACCGGGGCTCCGCAGGATCTGGTGTCCGGGAAACGGATTCGTCTGGACCAGACGGAGGCCCAGTTGAGCGACCTGTGGCGCCAAATCGCGGAACTGGAATGGCAAAGAAAAGAGTTGGACCGTGACCAGCGCGTCAAGGCCATATCGGAACGGGAAACCGAAAGGCTCCAATTCGCCAGCACCATCTCCGACATGCCGGACGCTACGAAGAAAGATATGTCCGCCAAACTCGCCAAGGAGCAAGAGGCCCTGAAACAGGGGGTTGCGGAATGCCAGAAGGCCCTTGCCGCCAAGTCTCCTTCCACCCAACCTGGCGCCAGTACCCAGCCCCAGAATCCAAGCGACGACGCCATGGCGCAGGTCCTGGAGGTTACCGCCAGGCTGAAACTGCTG
>CAZYDC010000541.1:0-3477 GCA_964646065.1 uncultured Planctomycetaceae bacterium
CGCGCCGGCCTGCCGGCCCCAAGGCTCGTCACGACGGGGGCGTGAACGGTTACTTTATTTTTTCCCCGCTCTTGTGGCACCCCCAAGTCTGCTTGGGGGTGTCTTGGGCGACCTCTTGTGGCACCCCCAAGTCTGCTTGGGGGTGTCTTGGGGGACGCGTACAATCAGAACCACCCCCAAGCGGACTTGGGGGTGCCACAAGAGGGGTGCCACAAGAGCGCATGCCACAAGAGCGCATGCCACAAGAGCGCATGCCACAAGAGGGCGTGCCACAAGAGCGCGAGCCACAAGATCAATCGTCAAGCGTAAATCGTCAATTCTACTTCCACTCGACCACGCCGGTGATGCCTAGCAGGATCGGCACTGACGTGCCGTTGCCGACGAACTCGATGCTCTTGATATCGACGGCGCGGCGGTCGAGCGGGGCGGTCCATTCCATGCGGTAGAGGCTGCCCTGGTGGTACTTGGGCACCTTGACCGTTTCGACGACGGTGGTGAAGGTGTCGGCCTCGAAGGGGAAGCGGGCGACCGGGTCGGCCGTCCAGTCTTTCATGTTGTTGGGGCTGACGGTGAGGGTCACGTCCTTGCCGTCGGCGTAGTGAATGACGTAGCGGAAGACTTCCTTCTCGTTGCCGTTGACCCACGTGGCCGTGTGCAGGAAGTACAGGTCGTCGAACTTTCTGCCGACGGGGATTTCGACCTTTTCCGGCAGGTCGCTGCTGTGGACGCTGCTGCTCTTAAGCTCGACGATGCTGCCGGGCGCATCCATGATCTTGAAGGTCACGCCGCCGAATGGGCGCTTTCCGGTTTTGACCTCGCGCATGTCGGCGGTGGGGCCCTGGTCGTCCCAGCCTTTGCCGTCGCCGGCCTGGTCGCTGGCCAGGCTGCGGTTGGCTACCTTGGACAGGTCCACCTGTACCTGCTCGCGGAACTTGGCCAGCGGCAGGCGAGGCTCGAGAATCTCGCCCTTGGCCGTCGGGCCCGCGGCGCTGTCGGTGTGGATGTTCACGTCGTCGAAGCCCACGTCGCCCTTGCAGGGAGTGATGCCGAAGAACAAGGCCATTCGAACCGCGCCCTGGGGCGTGGTGATCGTCTCCTCGATCGGCTTCCAATCGAAGTCGCCCTGCGTGAGTTCGGGCCGGTGCATCTGGCCCTGGTCATCCTTGCCGACCATGAAAATCCGCTTGCGGTTCTGGCCGGTCTCGTCGGTGAATTGCAGCCACACGGCGGGCGAGCCTTTGTCGCCCGATTCGAGCTTCATGCCTTTGACCTTCATCGCGATGGTGACTTTGGCGCCCGGCGCGGCGCCCAGGAACGGCGACCAATATCCCACGCCTTGGGGCGGGATTTTCGCCGGTTCGACTCCGCCGATGCCCACCCAGTGATTGCCCTGGCTGAGCGTCACGTTGGTCGGCCACAACGACAGGTCGCCGTCGCGCGGGACTTTCTTTTCGACCTCGGGCGAGAATTTGAGGTCGGCCTCGACATACCATCGGCAACCGGCCGTGTTGCCCTTGTCGCGGTAGCCGACCATCGAGCTGGGCTGCCATCGCGAATGGAAATTGTGTCGCGCTTCAAAGCTTCCCCACAGCGGCAGGTTGTCGTAGGTGCCGTCGGCGACCCGCCAGAAGAACGCGGGGTTCTGGCAGACGGAGATCATCTGCGGTGCGGCGGGCCAGCGGCACTCGAAATCCGCGTTGGAGAGCATGGGGCGGGCCTCGCCGGTTCGCTTGCCCCAGGGCACGCGGAAGGTCACCACGCTGCCGCCCAGCGGCGCGACCGCCTCGTCGGCGGTTTGGCCGCGATAGGGCGTCACCTGGCCGTGCATCTCGAAACCGTAGGTCTTGCGGATGTCATCGAGCGTGCGACAGACCTTGTCGGTTCCGCTGTCGCACAGCAGCGCCGCGTCGCCGTCCTGGTAGATGCGGTTGAAGTCGGAGATGCTGTTGACGAACCCCTCCTGCGTGAAGGGCTTGCCGTAGTTGAGCAGGTATCCGTAGGTGGGATTGTTGAAGACGTTCTTGCGCGAGAGCATGTAGCTGTCGCGGAGCATCCACCACTCGCGGCTGCACCAGGACAGGCCGCTCTGGTAAAAATAGTTTTCGACGACGTTGAACCTGGTACACATGGCCGCGGTCGCGCCGCAGCGATAGAAGGTGTTTCCGATGACGGTCGTGTCGTCGATGCCGTATTCGTTGTAGATTCCTCCGCCGGGGTTGTCCCAGAAGGCGTTGCCCAGGATTCGGCAGCACTCGGCGTCGATGTCGGCGTACCATCCGGCGCCGCCGGTGTTCTCGGAGAGGATGTTGTAGGCGAACGTCATGCCCATGTTGTTGCCCTTGAAGCAGGTGGGCCCGCCGCCGGATTCCCAGTTGTAATCCTCCTGCTCCTTGGTGAAGCCGATCATGATGTCGTCTTCGGCCGACAGCCCGCATTCGACGATCATGTTATTGTCGAGCAGGGCGGCCGGGCCGACGAAGCTGCCGGCCAGCGCGCTGCCGCAGCGGTAAAAGTTGCATCGCTGCACGGTGTTGGTGCGGCCGTGAAGGAAGCATCCGACGCGGTAGCACTTGGTGAAAAAGCAATCCTCCACCACGCAGTTGTCCGCGCAGAGGTGGATGCCGTTGCACAGCCAACTGAACTGGAGCTTCTTGAAGACCCACCAGGCCGTCTTCTGGTCCACCCAGAAATCCGGGACGCCCATGTTCGCGCGGCCGTACTTGAACTCGCCCAGCGTGGCGGGGTCTTTGCCGTTGGCGTTGAACATGACCGTCTTGTCGGAATTGCGATAGCAGGCCCAGTTGGTCTTGTCGTCGCGCGGCGGGGTGTCGCGATGGACCGTGTTGACGCCCTTGTCGTTCAGCACGATCACGCAGTTGTCCAGAAGCGGCTCGGTCAGCTTGATGGCGAAGGACTTGCTGCCGGGCAGGGGCGTCCACTTGCCCTGCGAGGGCAGCGCGCGAGGCTGGAAGCCGATACAGACGCGGTCGTCCTTCCAGGCGCTCAGCGTGATGGGCGCGTTGTACTCGGCGGTCTTGTTGATGTGGACGGGCTCCTCATACCGCCCAGCCTTGACCCAGATCGTGTCGCCGGGCTTGACGAGGTCCACGGCGGCCTGGAGGGTTTTGAGAGGCAAGGCCTCGGTGCCGGGGTTCTTGTCGGCGGCGCTGGGGGCCTTCTGGTCGACGAAGAATTCGTTGCCGAGAGCGATGGAGGAACACAGTACGAGGGCCGCGAGCGATAGAAACGTTTTCATAGAGAAGGTTTCCTAAGCAAGAGTAACGGCGAACCGCAGAATATCGAACCGCAGAACCGCAGAATGATGAAGTGCAGAGCCGGATTCGCGGGTCTTAACTTCTGCCTTTTGCGGTTCTGCGGTTCGATATTCTGCGGTTCGCTTTTTCCGTCAATTCCAAATGACCACACCGGTGATTCCCAGCAGGACCGGCACGGACTTTCCGTTGCCGACGAAGTCGA
>CAZYDC010000542.1:0-3465 GCA_964646065.1 uncultured Planctomycetaceae bacterium
CGGCACGCTGGAGGCGCCGTTCAAAACCATCCAGGCGGCGCTGGACAAGGCCCAGCCGGGCGACCGCGTGGAAGTGCGCGCGGGCGTCTATCACGAGAGCGTCAGCTTCAAGCGAAGCGGAACTTCCCGCGATGCGTGCATCACCCTCGAAGCGTACAAGGACGAACGCGCCGTCGTGGATGGCGCCGCGGACATCCCCGCCGACCAATGGAAACGCGTCGAGGGGCGCAAGAACCTCTACTGGACGCCGCTGGAGACCCAGGGCAACCGCCAGGTGAACATAGTGTTCCTGGGCGAAACCCTCATCCTGCCGACGCTCAAGAATATCGCCGGAGCCAACTCCTCGCTCATTGAAGGAACCCCGTGCGACATCATGCCGGCAATGCCCGATGACAATCCGGGCGACCAGGGCTACTACCACGATCAGAAGGAGAAGAAGCTCTTCGTGAACCTAGGCGGCCGCACGCCGGGCAAGGACGTGGACGTCAGACCGGTGCAACTGCACACGGCCATCAGCACAACCGGGCGGATGTATGTGTGCGTCCGGAAGCTGGAAATCCGGAACTTCATCACCGACGGGATCTGGGCCGACGACTGCATCGAGTGCGTCACGGAGGACAATCACATCCACCACTGCGGCGCCGCCTTCTGGGGCGGGAACATTACCGGCGGCGCGATCCGGCGGAACACCTTCACGGACCTGATGGGCACCGGCATGGGCGTAGGCGGCGCTCGATCCACCATCGTGGAGGAGAATTTGATCCTGCGATGGAACATGAATCCCTACAAGGTCGTTTCGTGGGGCGGTTGCGGCATCATCTGCAACGGCGGAAGGGCGCTGGTGCTGCGGAACAACGTGATCGCCGACGGTCCGGACAGCGCGGTCTGGCCGGATTGCTGCGGCAACGGCATCACCATCTACGGAAACACGGTCTATCACGTGCGAGGCGACGGTTTCTACATCGAGGCGGGCGTGTACGGCACCATTCTCCGGTGGAACACCATTTTCGACAGCGGGTCGGGCATCACCTTCCGGGAAAACTTCGGCAACAACGCCTTTGAGAATTACGTGTATCACACCTCCAGGGCGCTGGCCATCGCCACGTGCGACCAGGACAACCGGCCCAAGGCCGACGTGATGATGTACAACTGGATCATCGACAACGGCATGGGCGCGGCGTTTGCCCCGGACCTCTCGAACGAGCCGGCCCACGTGCTCGACCATAACATCTACAAGTTCCAGAACTGGCCCGACGTGGACCTGGGCGCCAGGAAGCCGGCGGTCTCGCGGATCGACAAGACCGTCGAGGTCGGAATGACCTCGGATTGTTGGCCGGGCACCCGCCTGCGGGGCCAACTCCTGGCCCGATGGACCGGCATTCTCAAAGTCCAAAAGGACGGCGAGTACGGGCTCTACGTCACCACGCACGAGCTCAACGGCGCGCGCCTGTCCGTGGACGGCAAACCGGCGCTCTGCCAGGGCGAGGCAAAGGTCCCGACCAGCTCGAAGGAGAAGGAGTATCGACTGACCCTCAAGGCGGGCGATCACGAGATCGTGCTGGAGTTTTACCACAGCCTGATGGACAACCTGTGGAAGAGCTGCATCTTCTCCTGGCAGCCCCCGGGCCAGGCCAAGGCCGTGGTTCCCGAAAATGTCCTGTTTCACAGGGAGCCCGGCGCCGCGGACCTTCAGCCAGGCCTGCCCGCCATCCACTCATCGAAACTGTTGGCGGGCCTGAAGGCGGAAATCTTCGATATCCATGACGACCCGACGCCGGTGGATCCGACAAACAAGGCGGTCATTCTCCAATACGGCAACAAGCAGTATAAGGACCTCGCCTCCATCCGCGCGGAGGTGGGGCAGGAAATCCACGGCAAGGTAGTTACGGAGTTCGATCCCTCGACGCTGGGGCTGGCAACCTTCCGCGTACACGACGCGAAGAAGTCATGGAAGCCGGTGCCGATGATCGGCAATCCGCTGCCGGACCGCTTTGATGTCGTGAACGCCTACAGCCCCTATTTCTGGAAGAAGGGCAGTTTCCGCGGGGTCGAGGAAGGCCCGTGGTACGGGGCGGGCTGCGGATTCGGCAGCGAGACCCGAGCCGACCTCAGCGCCTTCGTCCGCATATACGTGACCAGTTGCCACTGGGACGTCTACCATCCGTTCGACGACAAGACGGCGGCGCTGCCCGGACACATCGCCTATTTGCAGGTGGGCGCCGCGCTGAAAAAGAGCGTTTCCGCGGAGGGCTACGGCTACTGGAGCCCCGCCTTGCCCACCACCGACGGCGCCCAGATCGACCTGTCGCTGTGGGCCCGCCTCAAGGAGGTCAAGTCCACCGCGGACAACGGCGGGCTGTTCGTGACGGCCGAGTTTTGCGACATCACAGGGCAGAACGTCACGCGCCAGTACCTGGCCGGCGGCGACGAGGGGCAAAAGCCCCGGGCCGTCGATTCCATGACCGGCGATTACCCGCACAAGAAGCTCGCCGCCACCGTCACCGCCCCCAAGGGCGCGCGGTGGTTCCGGTTGGGCTTTGGCCTGCGAAGCTGCACCGGGTGGGCGTCGTTCAACGACATCGAAATCCAGACCCGCCCCGGAACGCCCGAGGCGGAGGTCCAGCGCGTGCTGCCGATCGACGCCGGAAGGTTCACCTGGACCCCATGCGACCTGACGAAGCTTTTCAATCGCCCGCTGGCCGACGACGTGGACAACGACGGCAAGGGCGGATGGACCGACCAGGGCCCGCTGATGGACCTGCGCAACCTCCAGGCCGGCGATTACACGTTCAACCACGTCGCCTTCCGCGTGGAAAAGGGCAACGCCTGCTTCATCATGAAGAACAAGCACCGCCCCAGCCAGAACCTGCCCGAAGGCGGCAAGGTCGATCTCAAAGGCAAATCCGACCTGTCCGCCAACAACTCCAAGGGAACGATGGCGGACGTGCTGGCGTTCCTGCACACCGGCGGATGGATCGACGCCGACGTTCGGCAGGCGACGTACATCGTCCACTATGCCGACGGCACGAAGGTCGAAATCCCCGTCATCGGCGGACGGAACATCATCGACTGGGTCCAGCCCCCCGCCCGCGCCGAGGATGTGAAATACGATCCGGCCCTGGGGCTGATCCTCCCGGCCACCACCGTCGCCAGCCCGCAATTCGTCCACGTGACGGTCTGGATGACTCTCTGGAAAAACCCGCATCCCGACAAGGAGATCGCCGCCCTGGAGGTCAAGGGCGCCAACGAAGGCATCCCCGGCCTGATCGCCGTGTCCCGCGGAGAGGCAAAGAAATAGCGCGGCCGCGTCCGTTTGTAGTGATGCCCTGAGGCGTTTCTTAGGAATGCCCTGAACCCCGACAAAAGGGACAGTCCCCATTTTCGGAAACAGCCCCGAAAAAGGGGACAGTCCCTAACAGCCCGTTGAAAAAGTAGCATGGGCATCTTGCCCATGAGTCTCACGGG
>CAZYDC010000543.1:0-3453 GCA_964646065.1 uncultured Planctomycetaceae bacterium
TCACACAAAAAAGCGACACTCTCATCCACAACCCCCACGGACCGCTGTGGAACGTTTCTTGTACCAGTTCCGAATCCAGGCCATGGCGGGCCTTTCCACCGTGTAGGTCACCGCGGCAGCCAACCCCAGGGCCACGGTAAAAGCCGTCAGCAGGGCCAGAGGCACGCCAAGGTGACATGCGTAGCACCGGCTGAGCACGATGTTGCCGATGACCTGATGAATAAGGTACAGCGGGTAGGAAATGGCGCCAAGAAACACGAAAGGTTGGACCGCGATAAAGCCCAGCTTGCCGTAGGTAAACAGGTAAAACATCGCGAAGAAAATCGTCGCAGGCCATCCGGAGTGCCAATCGATAAGCCACCCCGTGGCCAGGCAGGCCGCCAAAATGAGATGATGAATCCGCGTGCTCTGCCCATTCTTGATCTTGTAAAAGACGATTCCGGCCAGAAAATAATTGCCGTACCCGAAAACCGTTTTTCTAAGCCACTGGAACGGAAGATCGCCGCTGGAGTGCGTGAGCACGGCATTGGCCGCGCAGAGCGCCAACCACGCGCACCCGAACCACAGGACGTGGCGAAGTTGCCCCGCACGGAACAGCGTGAACATGAAAACGTAGAAAAGAAGCTCCACCGACAACGTCCAATAGACGCCGTCCACATACGGCACGTTGGTCCAAGTCTCGAGCATCGTCATATTGACCAGCAGTGCGAAGGGACCCAAGGCAACCTGATCCGACAGGGGCCAGAACAGCAGGGTGATCGTCGTCAACACGATCGCCGCCCAGTAGGCGGGGTAAAGCCTTGAGAATCGCGAGACGACAAAGTCCATGCTCTTGCGGGTCTTGCTGATCGTCATGAAGATCACAAACCCGCTGATCATGAAGAACAACTGCACGCCGTATTTTCCGAAGGGGAACTGGAACGGCGCGCCGCCAGGGTGATGGTACACTTGGTCGTAATAGGTCAGGTAGTGGAAAACCACCACCGCGAAAGCGGCTATGCCTCGCAGCGCGTCCAATTCCTCCAGCCGGTTGGCGGGCAGCTTGACCGCCGGCACGCCATCGATCCGCGGATGGGGGCTGGCGACGACAATAGGTTCTGCGGTAGACATGATGGGTCCGTCCTAAGCTGTCTGCACCATCGCTTGCACCATGTTCCCGAAAGCACAGAGAGGGAAGGCCGCGGGAGAACAACCTGTGCCTTATTGGCCGGACGATCCGCCGCTCCCGCTATCGACTTTTAACCGCTCTCTTTTGCCCTCTGCGCACAGTCCGCATTATACACAGATTAGCTCAGGAACTGCTTGACTTTTTCCACGACGTAATGGATCTGCTCGTCGGTCAGTTCGCTGTAGATCGGCAGGGCCAGGCTCTGGGCCTCGGCCTGTTCGCTCTGCGGGAAGTCGCCCTTCTTGAGCCCCAGGGACTTGAAGCACTCCTGCTCGTGCATACTGACCGGGTAGTACACTTCGGTGCCGATTCCCTGCTCCTTGAGGAAGGCCTGGAGCTCGTTTCGGCGAGGCACGCGGATGGCGTACTGGTTGTAGATCGTCGTGTTGAAATCGCGGATCACCGGCGTCTTGACCGGCGCGAAGCCCTTGAACAGTTCGTTGTACTTGGCCGCGTTGCGGCGGCGCATATCGGACCATTTCTCCAGGTGAGGCAGCTTGACCAGCAGCACGGCCGCCTGAAGCGTGTCCAGGCGGAAATTGCCGCCGACGAACTTGTGGTAATACTTGGGCTTGGAACCGTGATTGCGAAAGACGCCGATCTTCTCGCCCAGGACGGGGTCCTGCGTGACGATCATTCCGCCGTCGCCCATGCAGCCGAGGTTCTTCGACGGGAAGAAGCTGAAGCACCCCACCGTTCCGATCGAGCCCGCCCGCCGGCCCTTGTACTGCGAACCGATCGACTGCGCGCCGTCCTCGACCACCAGCAGGTTGTGCTTCTTGGCCACGGCCATGATCGGGTCCATGTCGGCCATCTGGCCGAAAAGATGCACGGGCAGGATCGCCTTGGTCTTTGGGGTGACGGCGGCCTCGACCTTCGCGGCGTCGATATTGTAGGTGTCGGAGTCGATGTCCACGAACACCGGTTTGGCGCCGAGCCGCCAGATGCACCCTGCCGTGGCGAAGAACGTGAAGGGCGTGGTGATGACCTCGTCGCCCGGGCCGATCCCCAGGGCCATCATCGCGCACAAAAGCGCGTCGGTGCCGCTGGAGACGCCTACGGCCGCCGCGGCGCCGCAATACTTCGCGATGGCCTCCTCCAACAGTTTGACCTGCGGGCCATTGATGAAGTGGCAGGTGCTCATCACCTCGTCGATGGCCTTCATGATGTCAGTCTTGATCGGGGCGTACTGTGCCTTGAGGTCCAATAGCGGAACGTTCATGAATCTACCTGCCTTTCTGGTTGGCTGTCAGCGTCGATTCTACCCGATCCCATGCCAAGATCAACTGCCGTGAAAAGATACGCGGCGCCAAGGGCCCGCCGGACCCAGGAATCGCTTCCACGTGAATTAACGGACTCTAACAAACGCAGCATGGGCATCTTGCCCAGGAGTCTCACGCCCGTACGCCCCTGGGCCCTACGCCTTGACGATCTTCCCTCGTCCCGCCTTGACGTTTTTGCAGGCGTTACGGCTGTCGATGACCAGCTTGGCGTGTTGGACGATTTCGTCGTAGTCGTACCGGCTGTGATCGGTGCTGATGAGGACGGCGTCGTATTTTTTCAGGTTGGCCGGGGTGAGCGGCACCGACTTCATTCCGGCGAACTGGGCGTGCTCGCGCGTGCGCGGCACCACGGGGATGTGCGGGTCGTTGTAGTCCACCTTGGAGCCCATGTGCTTGAGCAGTTCGATGAGCTCCAGCGTGGGGCTTTCGCGCATGTCGTCGACATCCTTCTTGTACGCCAGGCCCAGCACCAGGACCTTGGAACCCTTGAGGGCCTTGCCCTGGTCGTTGAAGGCCTCCATCAGCTTGGTGACGACGTATCGCGGCATGGCCACGTTGACCTCGCCGGCCAATTCGATGAACCGCGTGGTCAGGCCGTACTGCCGGGCCTTCCACGAAAGATAGAACGGGTCGATCGGAATGCAGTGCCCGCCCAGCCCGGGGCCAGGATAGAACGGCGTGAATCCGAACGGTTTGGTCGAGGCCGCCCGGATCACTTCCCACACGTCGATGCCCATGCGGTCGAACAGAACCTTCAGCTCGTTGACCAGCGCGATGTTGACGCAGCGATAGGTGTTTTCGAGGATCTTCGCCGCCTCGGCAGCCTCGCACGTGCTGACGGGCACGACGATGTCGATGGCGGTTTCATACGTGGCGACAGCGACCTTGAGCGAATCCTTGTCATAGCCGCCGACGACCTTGGGGATGGTCTTGGTGGAGTAGTCCTTCCTGCCGGGGTCCTCGCGCTCGGGCGAGAAGGCCAGGAAGAAGTCCTTTCCGACC
>CAZYDC010000544.1:0-3452 GCA_964646065.1 uncultured Planctomycetaceae bacterium
CACTTCCCCGTGCATCGGCTGGAAGTCCAGCGGGCCCATCGACAGGGGCATGGGGGTGTCCACGAAAATGTTGATGCAGATGCGGACGTACTTGGTCAGCAGCAGCACCACGAAGACCAGCAGGCTCAAGCAGGTCAGCGCAATAGCGTACGCGGCCCATGGAAAGGACCAATCGCCCACCGCCGGAAATACCGCCTGCAACTCCATCATGCGTCCTTGCTTGTCCACGCGCGATCGCCCGTGTGGGCCGGCCCGGCAAGGGCAGGTCCGCGCAGGCCGTCGAGCCCGCCAATCCGTCGCGGGAACGACTCGCGATCCGGTTGAGAGATGTCAAAGATACCTGATTGGGGGCAAAAATGTCAACTGCCCGTGTTGGGTGCCCGCGTTGGGTGCCATGCCCAAGTCCGCGCGGGCATGTCTTAGGCTGTCCGGATACGGTTCCATCCATAGAAGCATTCCGCGCGACCATTGAACAACCAGGACATGCCCGCGCGGACTTGGGCATGGCACCCGATTTTCAGTCGCCCCGGCCTTGCTTGAAGATTCGCTTCTGCACCCGCGTCTTCATTGCGTCGATTTTGTCCCGCTCGTCGCGGATCGATTCGGGCGTGATGAGGATTTGCGAGTATTTGTCCGCCAAGGCGGCCATCTTGTCCAGGTCCTCGGACGCCCTGCCCATGAACCGCAGGCAGGCGGCGGAGCGGCTTCGCCATTTCGACTGCGAGTCGCCGGTGAACGAGCCGTTGGGATAGACCATGTACGTGAACTGCGAGGGATCGGTCGCTTCGGATTGTCTGATGCACTGCCTGCATTCCTGGTCCAGGCGGTCGTACTCCTTCTTGGCCTGCACGATGTTCTTTCCCCAGGTGTCCATCAGGATCGGTGCATAGCACTTGCACTCCTGCCACTTGGGCAGGCCCATCGCTTTACCCAGCGCCTTGTAGTCCTCCACCATACCTTGGGCCAGACCGAATTCGACCGCTTCGGACGCCGTCAGGCACAGCAACTTCCCTTCCTCCAGGAAACCGTTCTCTCCGCGCCCCTGGCGGATCGTCTTCTTGCCCTTCTCTTCCACCCACTCCAGGTTGTACTTGGCCTCGATCATCGCCTCGCCCAGCAGGGGCGAATGCCCGCCCAGTTCCGCGCAGGTCCTGGCCTGCGCCCGCCAGATCGATCGGAACTTCTCCTCGATGTCCTGGGGCATTCCGTCCCGCCCCAGTTTGTAGGCCGTCGCCGCCCCGATCACCGAGCCCGGCGTGGTGTAAATCTCCTTCACCGACAGGGTCGTGATCGCCGCGGCGGAGATGGCCTCCTTCACCAGCACCACCAGGCGAAAGTCGCGGTACTTCTGGATCGTGTTGACCAGGTCGGGAACCTCGTGGATCTGCCCGCCGGGGGATTCCATTTCGATGACGATCACCGTGGGCTTGCGCTTCAGGATGTCCTTGAAGGCGTCATCGAGCACCGAGGCCACGACCTCTTTTCCGATCTCCCCTTTGAGCGGGATCACGCAATAGGTCGGGCCGTCGTACTTCACGATGGGCGGGGGCGGGGGGAGCGGAATTTCCACCATCGCCGAGGCCGCAGCCGGCGCCGAGGCCGGCTGGCTCGCGGGCGTATTGGCCGGTTTGGACGCGGCGGTCGGCGACGACTTGCTCGTGCGAACCGTCTGCACGTCCTTGGCCGCGAACTCCTTCTGCATCGTCACCCCGTACTTGACGACCTCGAAGATGACTTTCTCGTCGGTGCGCTTGACCAGGCGGCCTTCATACGTCGTGCCGTCCGTGGTAATCAGCGTATCCGCCGCAACAATAGAAACCCAAAGCATCAGGCACGCCAACACTCCGAGCCAACGCATCATAACGACCACCTTTCCACCGGCGCCAAGTGAATTAAATTACCCAGTGCGGACAGCATACATCGGCACATGGCCCAAAACCACTGATTTATTCCCGCGACAAACACCGCAATTAACCGGCCGCGGCGGAAGGTCGGTCTGAATCTCCGGATTCTCCAGGCCGATCTTCCCCCGTGTCAATCTTCGCCGCCTGTGTTTGTGATAGTCGGCTTCTTGGCAGCGTTCTTGGCCGGTTTGACGGCCGATTTCGACGTGGAAGACTTGACGCCCTTCGCCGAGATCGTCCCGGTCTTGCACGTGAAGTCGCCCAGGATCATGTTCCATCCGCCCTGAACCGCGATCACGACGACATCCTGGGCGCTGGCCGTTCCGCCGGCGGTCACGTCCTTGCTGACAGTGCAGGAGCCATTGACAAGCATTTCATCGCCCTTGCGGATCATGGCCGCCTGATCTTCCGTGAGCGTGACGTGGAACGTCGGGTTCGTGCCGCCGCCCCCCAGGCCGCGTTGCTTGCTTTGTTCCATCATCTCCCGAACCGAGTTGGACAGGGTCGAGATGGCCGCCTTATTGCCCGCCGACACGGTCACGTTCTGGACCACGGCCGTGATGCAGATCTTCCGGGCGAGGATCTTGCCCAGCTTCGTGGCGGCGTCGGTGGAGATCTTGGACTTTTGCACGTCCGTGAGCGTCTTGTCCTCCAGGGCCTTCAGGTCCTTCAGGTACTGCTCCATCGCCGCCTTGACGGCCTGCACGCCGGGGTCGTTGGCGTAAACGCTTTCCCGTGTCGTGGCGATGTCGGCGGTCTTGTCGAGGCCCGTCTTGACGGCGGGGGCGGGGCTGTCGTCATTATTGTTATGGACGACCGCGGGGTGCGGGACCGCCTGGACCGGGGGTGTTTTCGTGGTATTCGGCGAGGCCGGCGTATCGTCCTCCTGCCTGTTCTGCTGGTTCGCGCGGGCGAGCTGCTGTTGGCACTGGGCGACCGACGCCTGCAAGGCCTTGACCTGGGCCGTCAGCACCCGAATCTGGCACTCTAGTCGGACGAGGGTTTCGGCTGTCTCGCCCGCCGCGGCGGCCGCGGGCTTTGGAGCCGGTGCCGGCTCCTCCTGGGCCCCAGCGAGCGCCGCCCACAGCCCCACCACCATAGCCGCACCAAGACACGCCGTCCGATACCATTTTGTCGCCATAAAGAGCCTTTCCCAAAGGATGCGCAAGAAACCCGCACGGGCATCATTATGCGGATATCCGCGGCGAGCAGGGTGTTAGAATTGCGCTAAACTGAACAAGGGCGGTCGGCGGGGGTGTGCGTAGACTTTCTGGCGCACGGCGAAACGACAACAACACGCCACGGAGGACACAGCGCGGCCTTTGGCCGCAACCAATTGCGGATTTCGGATTGCGGATTGCGGATTGAAGAAAATCGTTACGAAATTTCAAGATCTGTGCTGTTAGTCGTACGGAGACCTCAGAGGAAAACGACGAAGGAAAACGGGGAAGAATCCGGGTTTCTGACATGGTTCGTAACCTATTAGAACCTGTCGGGAAGCCACCGGAACGGGCGGGCGGCTCATTAGAACGCACAGGCGGCTCATTA
>CAZYDC010000545.1:0-3442 GCA_964646065.1 uncultured Planctomycetaceae bacterium
CCGGTCAGCTTCTTCGCCTCGGGCGGCGGGAACAGCTTGGCCGTGTTCGTCGGCATTGCCGCCGTGACGGCGGCGCTGGTGGGCGCGCTGACGATTTCCGCTCGTCCGGTCGGCGCGGTCATGGCGGCCCTGCTGGGCGTGGGCGGGCTGGCGCTGAGGAGCCAGTCATTCCGAAGCCTGCTCTGGAGCCAACAAGGCGACGGGGCAAATCCGCACGAGTTGCAAACCATGTACGGCCAGTTGATCGCCGAGGTGGTGGTGTTGACCGCCGTGGCCGTACTGGTGGGGATGATCGTGCTGCTGACGCGCCGATTGGTCCGGCTGGCCTTGCCCGGATCGGGCTGGCACGACCCGTTGGCCGATGCGATCGCGACGCCGGCCAGGGGTACCCCGCCCCCCAAAGGTCTTTTGGATGCGGCCATGAAGGTCATGGGGCTGGACGCCGTCGATTACACGGTCCCCGGCCAGAAGGACAGTCTGATCCGCATCCGACCCTCCACGCCGGAACTGCTCAAACGGCTGGTCAGTTGTCTGGCCATGGCGGGCGTTATCGCTTGCGCGCTGCTGCTGGCGTTGATGCAGTCCGACGAACGCGGGCAGACGATCTTCGCCATGCTGGTGAGTTTCACCCTGGCCGTCCTGATTGCCCACTACACCACGCCCTCGCCTTATCCGCTGGTGGCCTGGGTGCTGCCGCTGGTGCTGGGCATCGCCTTCTACCTGCGGGGGGCGACGTTCCAAACCGGAACTTCCCCGCAGGATTGGATGACCGTGCCCTCCTACGCCCACGCACTGCCCATCGATTGGATGACCTTCGGCATCGGCGGGGGCCTCTTGGGGTACTGGTTCAGCGCCCGACTGCACGAGGGCAAGCACATGGAAGATCAAGAGGCGCAGAATGAACCGTAAGGTTCTTGGCGCCCAACTGTACACGCTCCGCGAGCATTGCCGGACGATCCCCGAAATTGTTGCCACGCTGGACAAGGTGCGCGCGATCGGCTACGCGGCCGTGCAGGTCTCGGGCATCGGACCGGTGGACGCGCGGGAAGTCGGCAAGGTGCTGGCCGACAGCGGACTGACCGTCGCCGCTACGCACATGGGATGGTGGAACTTCGTCCACGAAACGGACAAGGTCATCGAAACGCACAAGGGGTGGAACTGCGTTCACTCGGCCATCGGCTCGCTCGGCGCGGAATATTACAGCCCCGAAGGCCTGGACAAATTCCTGGCCGAACTGGCCGTTGTTTCGCCGAAGCTGGCGGCCGAGGGCATCGATTTTTCATTCCACAACCATTGTATCGAGTTCATCAAGTTCGACGGCCGACTGATGCTCGACCTGCTGTATGAGCGAACCTCGCCGCAAACGCTCAAGGCCGAGATCGACACGTATTGGATCCAGGCCGGTGGAGGCGACCCGGCCGCGTGGATTCGCAAGCTGGGCCCGCGCCAGCCGATCCTGCACCTCAAGGATTACGGCATGGCGCCGGGCGAGTGGCAGCCGCGAACGCTCGAAGTTGGGCAAGGCAACCTGGATTGGCCGGGCATTCTCGCCGCCGCCAATGAGGTCGGCGTCCAGTGGTACATGGTCGAGCAGGACAACACGTACGGCCGCGACCCGTTCGAGTCACTCAAGATGAGTTACGATTTCCTTGCGGGCTTAGGGCTTAGCTGAGGCCCATCCGGGATCCCTTGGGCGCACGTCGCCCTGCTCCATCATTTTTCCCCACGGCACCTGGGCGATATTGAACTCGGTATCAGGTCCGATGGTTGCCTGCTGGACGGAGTTCTGCTCTTCGTGGGGCACGATGGCCAACACATCCACCTTTCCGCGGGCGGCGATTTCCTGTGGGTTGTGGAACATGGCGATGTCCGTGTCGTCGCGGAACGGGGGTTCGCTGGGGCGGGAGGACTTACTCTGCCGGCGCGGCGAGGTGGTCGGCAGCGGCAGGTCGTACGGCGGTTCCAGAAGGTAATCGTTGACGACCACGCCGGCGACGTTCAGGCCGGCGGTGCGGGCGGCGTGCAGCGTCAGCAGCGTGTGATTGATGGTGCCCAATCCAGGCCTCGCGACGATCACCAGCGGCAGGGCGGTCATCTTGGCGAAATGAATCACCCAGAAGTCGTCCGTGATGGGGCAAAGCAGGCCGCCCACGCCCTCGACGATGACCGCGTCGGTGGAAGAAAGGCTCGCGGCTTTAGGGCTCGCCTGCTGCTCACCGCTCAACGAATTTGCGAGTGAAGAGTACGCGTCGAAGATGGTTTGCAGGTCCACGGGGCGATGTTCGCGCATGGCCGCGACATTGGGGGCCACCGCGGTGGCGTAGCAGATCGGAACGATCTCGGCCAGGGTGCGGCGGCTTTCGGCGCAGGCGGCGAGGAATTCGGCGTCCTCGCTGACCAGTCCCAGGCCGCCTTTTCGCGGGCAGCCCGTGGCGACGGGCTTGAACACCTCGACCCGCCGGCCTAGCTGCCTCAATCGCCGCGCGATCGCGCCCGCGATAAGCGTTTTGCCCACGCCCGTATCCGTGCCCGTCACGAACAGGCCGCGAAGCCGGGGAAGCGATGGATACTTGCCGATATCGAAATCGAATGTTTTTGTCATGCTATCTTTCCGCTGCTCGACGATAGATGGGTGCCATGCCCAAGTCTGCGCGGGCATGTCTGCCCTGCGTCCACATGCCCGCGCAGACTTGGGCATGGCACCCTTCCTAGTCCGTAGCGCCTTGCGACTCTATCACACTGGCCACCACCGCATCCATCATTCGCTCCAGCGTGGCGAGGTCCATTCCGGGCGCGGGCATGAGCACGACGATGTTGTCCAGCGGGCGGACGATCACGCCATGCTCGCGAGCTCGCCGGCAGACGCCTTCCGCGGTCACTCCGTCGGCCAGCAGGTCGATGCCCGCCATCAGTCCGCACTGCCGGATGTCGCCCACAATCGGATGGTCGGCGATCTGGCCGAGTTTGCGCGTCATCAGGTCCACCTTGGCCGGCAGGGCGTCGAGTATACCGCTGGAGAAAATCAAATCCACGCTGGCCACCGCGGCCGCGCAGCCCAGCGCGTTGCCCGTGAACGTGTGGCCGTGATAGAACGCCGTTTCGGCGAACGAATCGAAAATCTTCTGCGTGGCGAGCGTGGCGGCCACGGGCAGGTATCCGCCGGTCAGGCCTTTGCCCAGGCACATCAGGTCCGGCTGCACGCCTTCGTGGTTGCAGGCGAAGAGCCTGCCCGTGCGGCAGAATCCCGTGGCCACTTCGTCGGCGATCAGCAGCACGTCGTGAAGGTGAGTCAATTCGCGCAGGCCCGACAGGAATCCGCTGGAGTGCGTGAGAATGCCGCCGGCCGCCTGGACCAGCGGCTCGACGAACACGCCGCAATACTCGCCCTGCGAGGCCGACAAGGCCGCGTCGATCTGTTCCAAAACGGCCTTGCCTGCCAGCG
>CAZYDC010000546.1:0-3423 GCA_964646065.1 uncultured Planctomycetaceae bacterium
GGATCGAGAAAGACCATATTTATTTCAACGGCGCGCCGGTCAAGCTCAAGGGCGGCGGATATCCGTGCGGGGCCGGGAACGACATCAACCTTTGCCGCGGCGCGCCCCTGCCGGACTACTTCGACGAATGGGGCGGCATGTGCGACGAGTGCCTCGCCGACGTGACCAACAGCTCCAGCAAGCACAACGTCGAGCGCGAAGTGTTCTGGGAAACGGCCCGCGGCAACTGCCTGGCCGCGGCGAAACAATTGCAGAACCATCCGTCCATTCTCGCCTGGGACCTGTCCAACGAGTGGCTGAGCTTTTTGGGCTACAGCGGCGGCGACGGCCTGCTGGGCGCCCGCCAGCTTAAGAGCATGACCGACGCGCTGGCCAAGCAGGATCCGACGCGATGGACCTTCTACGACGGCGACGGCGACCTTTGCGGCCTGCACTACGATTACGCCGGCCATTACATGCTGGGCCGCAGTCCGTACTACCACACGATGGACGGTTTCGACTCGCAAGGCCACAGCGCCTACTACCCGGACTCGGCGTTCTGGCGTCCGCTGGACCATGACTTCCAGGCGGGCGACGTGATCCTGTCCGGCGCCCAGGGCCCGCGCGACGCGATCCACTACGGCGACAAGGTCATCATGGACACGGAGAACCTCTGGAAGGTCGGCGGATACATGCCGCCGGGCCCGTCGAAGTTCATCGGCGAGGACGACGTGGTCAGCGACGCGTACGACTCCGGCGACGGCGGAATGGTCTGGATGTGGAAGCAGGACATGGACGCGCACCGCGACATGGGGACCAGCTACATCGGCCCGTACGGGCGAATCCCCGGCGTGCTGAGGCGGGCGTACGCCACGCAGTGCTTCATCATGCCCGACACGATCCACCACGGCTTCGCCGGCAGGAAGTTCTCGCGCCGGTACGAAGTGCTCAACGACCTGCTGCGCCCCGCGAAGATGACGCTCAAGTGGTCGCTGCTGAAGGCGGACGGTCAGCCGGTCGCGGCGGAACTGTCCGGCAAAAAAGACTACGATATGACCTCCGGCGACCTGAAGCGCGATGAGCTTTCGTTCGCGCTGCCGGACGTGAAGCAGCGCACGAAATTCACGCTCGACCTGCGCCTGGAAGACGGCGGCCCTTCGACAAGCTCAGGGCAAGGCGTGCTCGTGTACGGCGAGCAGCAGGACATCGAGGTCTGGCCGGTTCGTAGTGTGCCCGTAAGGGCATTCTTGGAAGACCGCCGCGCGGCGTCACTGCCACCGCGTCAGTGCCTACTGCTCGACACCAAGGGCAAGACCGCCGAGGCGCTGACCGGGGCTGGACTGGAATTCACGAAGATTGATTCGCTGGCCCTGAAGCCCGAATCGGCCAGCCCGGACAAGACGTTGGTCATAATCGGCGAGGACGCCTTGTCGGCCGATAATGCCGGTTCGGTCGCGGGCTTGTCCGAGTATATCAACGCGGGCGGCCGAGTTCTGATCCTCGCGCAGTCGGTAACCCCCGGCGGGCTGCCGGCCAACACGAAGCTCGAACCGCGCCAGTGGGACAGCCAGCTCTTTGTCCGCGCCGCGACGCATCCTATCCTTGGAAGCACATCGCCTGAAACGGAACGGGACGCCGCTGCCGGGCAATCCGAAATCCGAAATCCGAAATCCGCAATCTCTTCCGCCGACCTGCATTTCTGGGCGCCGGATCGCGTGACCTCTCGCGGGGCGTACACCAAGCCGGAGTTCGGGGCCGCCACGGCCCTGATCGACAGCGGCGGCGACACCGGCATGGAATGGACGCAGCTCATGGAACTCTATCGCGGCAAGGGAATGTACCTGCTCTGCCAGCTCCCCCTGGTCGCCTCGTACGACGCCGAACCGATGGCCCGCGAGCTGCTGGCCCGCGTGGTCGCTTACGCGGCCGCCGGCCAGCCCTTCCGCCAACCCACCGGAAAATTCATGGTCGTCTCTTCGCCCGAAAGCCCGGTCATCAAGGCCCTCGAAAACGCGGGCGTCTCCCACGAAGTCATCCTGCCGGCGGCGAAGGTGGACGCGTCGTCCACGATCTTGCTGGACGCCTCCTCTCTTCAATCCTCAATCCGCAATCCGCAATCCGCAATTGTCACCGGTTGGGCGCAGGCCCTGGCGGGCGGCGCCACGCTCGTCGTGTCCGGCGCGGCCCCGGCCGATGCCCCGTGGTTGGGCAAGCTCGCCGGCGCCGATGTCCGGTTCACCGTCGTGCCCTACCGCATGTGGGAAGGCCGCGCCTACCGGACCTGCCTGGAAGCGCCCGTCGCCGCCCTCAGCCAGATCGACCTGTATTACAAGCGGTTCGCGGGCAACGAGGGCGCCAACGGCCAGGCCTGCGACCCCGCGCTGGCGATCGAACCGTTCCAAGACTGGGCCGTCCAAGCCGCCGGCGCTCGCGAGTTGGTTTTCCCCGGCGCGATGGTCAGCCTGAAGGTCGGCAAGGGCACGCTCTACATCGACCAGCGGCGCTGGATGACCGGCCACGAGCAGTTGCAGAAGGTCGCACAGCGAAACCTGTGCGCGTTGGCCATCGCCCTGGGCGTCAACGTCGCCCCGGCTGTCAGCATCCGCGAATTGCCCCGCAACATCACCTATCGCCCGGTGGACCTCTCGGCCTTCGCCAACCGCGCCCTGGCCGACGAAACCCCCGACGACGGCGTAGGCGGTTGGACGGACCAGGGCAAGACCGGCGACCTGCGAACCTTCCCGAGCGGCACCAACACGCTCGCGGGCGTTCCGTTCAACGTGCCCGCCAGCCCCGGCGGGCCCAAGCAGACCGACAAGAGCGTCATCGTGCTGTCCTGCAAGGACCGACCCGGCGCCGACAAGCTGCCCACCGAAGTCACGATCCCGCTCGGCCAGAAGCTCGAGGGCCTGTGCTTCCTGCACTCCTGCGCGTACAGCGGCGCCAACGTCATGGTCGGGCTGTATCAAATCCAGTACGCCGACGGCAGCAAGGCGGACATCCCGCTCTACTCGGACGTGAACATCCGCGACTGGGCCGGAACGCCAGGCCCGCTCGTGCGCGAGAAGGGCACCAGCTCCGCCGTCGCCTGGACCGGCAGTTGCAAAATGTTCCCGGTGATCGGGGTCTACCGCATGACCTGGGTCAACCCGCGCCCGGACGTCCCGGTCAAGGCGCTGCGATTCGCCCATCCGACCGGCCAGGCGGTCCCTGTGCTGATGGCCTTGACGACCATCGTGGCCGCCGACCAGAAGGTCGCTGCCGAGACCGCCGAAAAAGCTCGCGAACTGCTCTCCAAGGCGCTGCTGGCCGTGCAGTCCAACGACCTCAAGACCGCCAAGGACCTGCTCCAGCAGTCGCTGAAAACCGACCCGACGCTCGCGGCGGCTCACCAGGCCTTGGGCGACATCGCCGAGCGAAGCGGCGACGAAAAGGCCGCCCTCG
>CAZYDC010000547.1:0-3418 GCA_964646065.1 uncultured Planctomycetaceae bacterium
CGACATTCGAATGTTCGTCGGTTCGCTTTTTCTTTGCTGTTACGCCCCACGCCCCACGCTCTACGCCCCATGCTCTACGTTTCTTCGGGTGGTCCTTCGAGTCTTTCGGCGTCCGCGAGGTCTTGCAATCTGCCAGCGGCTTTCTTGCTGGCGATCAGTTCCGCCCGGCCCAGGAATGGTACGGGAGTGCCGCCGTAGTCTCCCGGCGACGCCCCCGCCGCCGCCTGCTCCCAGGAGACTCCCGCAATGGACGTAATGAGGTCAACGCGGACAGGAGGGTAGCCCAACTGAATGATCTGGCCCGGTCTCTCGAAATCTTCCGGACCCAGGTTGTCCGGGTTAAATCCAAACTCGTGCAGGGCAGCCATGACGCGCTGGGCATTGGCCTTGGACGGGTGAACATAAAGGTCAATGTCTTTGGTTGCGCGTACGTGTCCGTGGTGGGCGAGGGCAAAGCCACCCACTACAACGTATTCAACCTTTTGGGCGTTGAATGACTCGAACAACTCTTTGAAGTCTGGGTAGATTTCCATAGAAGTGTCTGCGCAACTCCTCAAGGGCTTCCATACGCTCGCCTGGAGGACGGCTCAGCCAGTAATCGATGTCCTGTTTGTCGGCTGAGCGGTCATTAAGAGATCGTTTGGTAACCACTTTCTCGATCATATATGCATTATCCGCGTTTACCTCATGGATGTAAAGCCATATCCATCAGGCAGACGGTTCATATTCCTCGATGAATCAGGTACGCCCAGTTGAGGCCGATCAATACCAGGAAGATCAGCCACAGGATTTTCCGTTCGCGGCGGCTGGTCTGGAGGCGGAAGCTTCGGGCGAAGATCAGCCGCAGCAGCAGGCTGGTCGCGACGGCGGCCAGGACCGCGAACAGGAAGGGGTTGTACAGGAAGCCCTGGACCGGATCGCCGCCCAGGATGGCCATCGTGCCGCGAGTTCCGCCGCAGGTCGGGCAGGGCAGGTGGGTGAGCCGCTTGAAGGGGCAGAGCGTCGCATGGACGTTCCACGCGCGCGAAAGCCAGGCGGCCGTCGCGACCAGCCCGCCCCAGGCGCCCACGACCAGCACGGACCACCAGGGCCAGTGCGGCAGGCGCGAACCACGCTGGAATGTCAACTTCATCAGAAGGGTTGCGCGGAATGATGCGAAACCATCGGGGTGGCGGCGAAAAAAAAGACGGCTATGAGGATCGCGAGCAACACCGAGCCGATTCCGATGATCGTGCCGATGATGCCGCAGATTCTGCCGGCCTTGGTGTTGCCTTCGCCGGCGGGGTCCATGGTTCCTGCCGCCATTTCGCGGAGGTCGACGTTGGCCATCACCCAGGCGACGATGCCGAAAATGAAGCAAACCACGATCGAGAGGATTCCCAGCACCAGCACGAGCGTGCCGCGGTGCGGTTTGGCGTAATAGGCCACCGGGGCGGCGGCATAGGTGGAGGGTATGGGGGGCGGGGTTTGGGCCGTGGCCTGGCCGGCGGCCGGGGCGGCGCCAAAGACGGTGCAGGCCTGCGCCCAGTTGTCCATGCCCTCGGACCACACGTAGTCGGCCGGTTTGACGCGACCCTGCGCGAACCACGCCCGGATTTCCTCCTCGCCCGCGGGCCCGTACCGCTGCTGGCCGACTTGTGCGTACCATTGTGCCATGAACAGGTCCTTTTCTAAACGTCTGGGTTGTGCTCTCCAGTATATTCTTCAAACTGACGGCTCAGGGTGCCATGCCCAAGTCTGCGCGGGCATGTCCTTCGAACACCTCATGCCCGCGCAGACTTGGACCCAGGCAGGCGGGTCTTCGCTTCGGTGCGACATGGCGCCCTGAACCGATACTATACGGTTCACAAAGCGTCAGGAAATGCTCGCCGCGCAAAGAGAAGTATCGCGCCCAGGGCAATAAGGACGCCCACGACGATCCCGATGATTCCAAGGATCTGTCCCGCCGTGGTCAGACCTCCCGAGCCTGGGGCGTATTGGCTGGGGTCGGCGGCCAGGGCCGCCCTGGCCTTCTTGGCGTTTATCACCGCGATGATTCCCAGCACAAGTCCCAGGCACGGGAAAAACACGCTGAAGAGCCCGCAAAAGAAGGCCGCGTAGGTTCCCGGCGGGGGAGGCAGCGGAGCGACGTATACGATCTGCCGGGCGGCCTGAATGGGCGGAATCGCCCCGGTGGCCTGTGCAAACGCGGCGCCGGCGGCCACCCAGTTGGGCATTCCCTCGGACCAGACGAAATCGGTGGCACTTACCCTGCCTTGAGCGATCCATGACTTCATTTCCTCTTCGCTCACGGGCCCGTACCGCTGCCCGCCGATTTGTGCGTGCCACTGCGCCATAGGAACTCCTCACGCGCAATCTTGCCCCCCTGGAGGGGTGCAATCTTTGCTCTTTCGGTTGGCTCCGTCCCCGCCGGGGTTTCGCGTGCATCCACGGGATGCCCGCGGGGGGCAGAACCTTCGCGGCGACAACAACCCCACCGCGAAGGTTCTGCTCGCCTGCGCGACCGGCGCGTTTGTAGTGCGCCCGTAAGACTGCCCGGAGCCCCCAAGGGGGTGTCTTCGGAAACGCCTGAGGGCGTCACTACGAACGGATGGTTATTACTTGGCCGGCGGAGCGGACGGCATCGGGGGCGGCGCTGCCGCGGATGCTCCGAGGTACTTGGCGTCGCCCAAACCAAGGATCGGGAAGAAGATGAACGGCAGGAAAGCCATGCCGATGCCGAATCCGGCGCCCTTCCCAAAGGCCTTGGCCAGTTCAATGTACACAATAATGGCAACGACCAGGCTCACGATGGGAATAAGGAAAAGGATGAACCACCAGAGGGGCTTGTGGACGATCTCCAGCAACACGATGAGGTTGTAGATCGGAATGATGGCGGCCCAGCCCGGCTTTCCGGCCTTGGTGAAAACCTTCCACAACGAGTAGATCATTATCGCGATAACAACGAAGTAAATGAATGTTCCTAACTTGCCCATTGCTCGTTCTCCTAAAATAAGTTAAGTGACCGGAATCCGGAACGTGGCCAGTAATCCTAGGACGGTACCGGGGGCCTGTCAAAGCATTTATTGGCTGAAACGATATATTGTGACCGGCCTGATTTTTCGGGTGCGTCCAAACGCAATCAAGGGCCGAGCGGCGCCCAGGCGGGGCCACATTCGCCTGGTCGGCGCGAAATGCGTCTGGTCGGTGGCATGTTTCTAAAAGACTACCCCGATGGTGCCATGCTTTTGTCCGCAAAAGCATGTCTTCGCCGTTTCCTGCCGTTTCCTTGTTGTCGGTTTCGCCCCAAAGGAAGCTCGCGCGCACATGCTTCTGAAGACAGAAGCATGGCACCGGGGCCAGTGGCATGTTTCTAAAAGACTACCCCGATGGTGCCATGCTTTTGTCCGCAAAAGCATGTCTTCGCCGTTTCCTGCCG
>CAZYDC010000548.1:0-3418 GCA_964646065.1 uncultured Planctomycetaceae bacterium
CGGGGTCACGGAGCAATTGCTCGGGATGCTCCAGCGCCTGGTGCCACTGGGCCGAGGTGAATTCCATCGCGGCCGCACGCGAACCGGCCAGGACGTGTTTGCAGCTCAGGACGGCCCGGCCTCGCCAACCGCCCGGCAGATGCAGCCGCGTGAAATATTTTCCGTCGCCGTCGATGCGGCGGTCGCGATTGGCATATCGCCGCCGGGCGTGCGCGCCGGCGTGCTGCTCCACCATTCGCAGCCAACCGCGAATGCTGCCCGGAGCGCCGGAGGCCTGGAGGTAATCCCTCAGGAACCGCAGCCGCTCGGTGCGGGTGGTGAAGTCGATGCGGTCGTGCAGGAGCACGGCCAGGTTGGCGGACATCGCCCGGCGCGACAGCTTGCGCCGCCGGCACATGCGGTGCAGGTCCATGATCGCCAATTCCACACGTCCGCCCTGGCAGCGGACCAGCACGTTCCCGCAATGCAGGTCGCGATGGATCACGCCGCAGGCATGCATTTTTCCGATCAGCCGGGCCAGTTGCGAACTGGCCTGCCGAAGGAGCCCCTGCCCCGCGGGCCCGTCGGCCAGCGCGGCGATGTGCCAGGCGTCGCCCGCTTGCGAATCTGTCAGGGCGGCCGTGGCGAACCACGGACGCTCGCCGCACGCGTACGCCAGCGGACGCGGCGTGGGAATGCCCTGCCCGCGAAGGTAAAGCGAGAACTGCATCTCGCGCCGGGCGTCGCACCGGCCCAGCTTTCGAAGCAGGCGATGCCCCCACCAACGCTGATGGTAATGCTTTACATATATTTTCTGCTCGCCGATTCGCCCCCGGTAGACGGTGCGCGACGCGTTGGCCTTGACCTTTTCCCACCCCGCAGCCGCGGGGTCCGACAGCGCCGACAGCCCCGGCCCGATCTGCGCAGCAACCGACGCGTCGGCGTAAAACACCTTGCCGACAGCCACCGGAACAGGTTGTCCATTGGCTTCGTCCGAGGACATGGGATCCTTTATTGGAACGGATTATAGCATGACATGGCGACTTCACAATTCCCATGCCTGAAGCACGAAATCCGAAAAACGAAATCCGAAACAAAAGGCAAAATTCGAAGCAACAATGATCCAAACGGCTAACTTCAGGGTCAGGCGGAGTGTTTTGTTCCTTTGAATTTTCCGTTTGCCGTTTGTTTCGATTTTCGAGCTTCGTGCTTCGAGTTTTGGGCGGGGAGCCGCTATCTCGATATCCGCCGCGAGCTTCACCTGCCATGAGCAAGGGCGCTGGCGTAAATCCGCTCGAGCGTCTGGCGGACGCGCTGGGGCGAGGCGTCGCTGTGGGCCTTGGCGGCGGCGCCCAGTCGGCGGCGAAGGTCGGGCGAGTCGCAGAACTTCAGCATGGCCGCGGCCGCCCGGCGCGGGTCGCACGCCGGGGACAGCAAGGCCGAAACGCCCTCTCGCAAAATGTGCGCCGCGCAAGGCGTGTCCGAGGCCACGACGGCTGAGCCCGCCGCCATCGCCGCCGACAACGCCTGGGGGCTGGTGTCACGCTCGCCCAAAAACAAGGCCAGGTCCGCCGCCGCCAGGGCGTCCTCCAAAGTCACCTCGTCGCCGGTGAACAGGATCTCCGAACCGTATCCGGTCGTACCCGCGAAAAAGCGGATCGAATCTTCGTAAGGCCCATGCCCGGGCAGCACCAGCCTGGCCGCCGGCAGGATCTGCCGCACAATGGCGTGGCACCAGACGGCCAACTTCTGCCCCGCGCCGCGAACCATGTCCTCGGGCGAGACCATGAGGATTTCGCCGTCGGGAACCCCCAAGGCCGCCCGAGTGCGAACGCGGCGAGCGGCGGCGTCGTCCACCTCGGCCGCCGGCGCCGGAAGGACGGCCACCGCGTCGGAGTGTGCTCCGGCGGCGATCAGCGCGGCCCGGAGCGGCTCTGCCGGCACCGTCGCAACCGTGGGGAACATCCGCTCCTTGGACGGCAGCGCCGCCAGCAGGGCCGGCAGGTCGGCCCAAAGCGGCAGGCCGGGCAGCGAGATCACCAGCGGGCAATGCAGGTCGTACGCCACCTGCGCGGCCGCCGCGCGGGCCGACATCGACCACACGTGTACGGCCTGCGGCTTGGGCTCGTTGAGCGTCACCTGCCAGCCGCCCAAGGCCTCTATGCGAAACGGCGCCCGCACCTGCCGGGGCGCCGGCACCTCGGGCATGTGCGCCGGCGCCGGGCCGATGCAGATCGTCTCCTCCCCCGCCCCGGCCAGGAGCGACAACTGGCGCAGCATGTCGCGCGGAGTGTCCTTGTCAATCACGTGCAGCGAACGAATCATGCGGCCATGATAAGCGCACGGAGACAAAGGTTCAACGAGCCTTATGGTCGTTTGCTCTGCGAGGCGATGAGTTTGTCGCGTGCGGCCTTGACCTGCGCGATGGCTTGCAGATGGTATGACCGGAAGCGGGTCTGCGTGGGTTTCCAGGTAGTTTGCAGGAAGCCCAGCAGCCGCTCGGGCGGCAAGGCGGTCGAGCAATATTCGACCGTGCGCCCGAAACTTTTTTGGTCGCCGAAGTAGGTTCCGCCGGAAGGAATCTCGTCATATCCCTTTTGGGCAATCGCGCGGTAGACTGGGGCCATCCCCTTCTTTTCGCTGAAGTCCGAGCCGTAATACCATTTGCTCTGCACGACGCTCTTGGGCATGCGTTTGAGGAACTCGTCCGGGTGGCTCTCGAAGATATCCGCCCACATCCACGCCCGGGCGCCGTGTTTCTGGACCTCGCCGGCCAGCGCCAGGAAATCGTGCCACCACAGTTCCCCCTGGCGGACCAGTATGTATTGATTTTCGGTTTCCACCTGGATTCCGGCGAACTCCTCGTCCATGCCGATGTGGAAGAACCGCGGCCGCTCGAACAGCGAGCAGACCTCCGCCACCAGTTCGCGCACCACCGCGTAGTACTTGTCCGAGGAGACCATGTGCCGGTACGGACCCAGCCAGGCGTCGTGGGTGGTGGAGAAATTGAGCTTCGGGATCGGCTCAATCCCCAATTTGCGAAGACGGGCCAACTCGGTCTTGAGGCGTTGGGTGGTCCAGGCGTTCTTGATCGCGATTTCGGGATGGCTTTCGTACTTGACGGCGTCCCCCAGGTCCAGGACCAGCAGGTTCACTCCGGCCTCGGCCATGGCGGGCAGCAGTTCGTCCCAGAGTTTCTCGTCGAAGCGGAAGTCGGGCGAGTAATTGATGACGTCCCCGCGCAGCTTGGGGTTGTCCCAATCGCACCACAGGTTCCGGCTCAGGTGCAGCAGGCTGCCCCAGATGAGCTTCTTTGCGTCGCCTTTGTAGGGCTGCGTGGCGGGCTCGGTGGCGGCGGTGGCGGCGGTCGGCCCCGGCGCGGTTTTCGTGGCGGCCTCGTCCGCTCGCAGCCAGGAGGGCAAGGCCGCGGCCAGCGCGG
>CAZYDC010000549.1:0-3371 GCA_964646065.1 uncultured Planctomycetaceae bacterium
TTCTTGCCCGTGGGGAACCCGCCGCCGCCGCGACCGCGAAGCCCGCTGGACTCGACGATGTCGCACAGCTCCATGGGCGTTCGGCCCTTGAGCGCCTTGGCCAGGGCCGAGTATCCGCCGCGAGCGATGTATTCCTCAATGCTGCCCGGGTCGATCACGCCGCAGTTGGCCAGCACCCATCGCTTTTGCGGGGCGAAGAACGGATGCTCGTCCATGTAGGGCACGTCCGCCCAGACCTGCTGGTCGCCGCCCTGGGGCGCGCGGAACTGGCCCAGGGACATCTCGACGGGCACATGGCCCGCCAGGACGCCGGCGAGCAGGGCCTCGACCTTTTCGGCCTTGACGCCCTTGAAGGACAGGCGGGTCTTTCCGGGCAACTGCACGTCGACCATCGGTTCGGCCACGCACAGGCCGATGCAACCGACCTCGACGATGTCGGCCTGGAGAGACTTGTCGGCCAGGAACTTCTTGACCGCGGCCAGGGTCTTGCCCGCCCCGGCGCCCAGTCCGCAGGTGCCCGTTCCGACGAAGATGACCGGCCGGTTGACCTTCTGTCGGCGCAGGCCGACCAGGTCGGCCAGACGCTTCTGCTTGCAGGCGTCGTTCTGGTGGCAGATGGGTCCTTCGGTCAGGCAGACCATCATATCGGGGCAGGGCTTGTCGGCCTCTCGCCAGCAGCTTTCGCAACATTTGTCGTTATGGTTAAGCATGGACATTCTCGGCGGTCTTTCCGCGGTAAGTGTTAAGGATTTCCTTTACGGCATCGGGCGTGACGCCCGCGTAAAACTCTCCATTGATGTTGATGACGGGCGCCAGGCCGCAAGCGCCGATGCAGGCGACGACCTCCAGGCTGAAGACGCCGTCGCGGGCGGTCTGGCCCGGTTTGATGTTCAGGTGGCGCTTGACCGCCTCGAGCACCGAGGCGGAGCCCTTGACGTGGCAGGCCGTCCCTCGGCAGACCTGGACGTGGTTCTGCCCCGTCGCCTGGAAGCGGAACTGGTTGTAGAATGTCGCCACACCGTAAATCTTGCTGGCGGGCAGGTTCAGGTGCCTGCCGATCCGGATGACGGCCTCGCGGCTGAGGTAGCCCACGGCCTCCTGGACCTCCTGGAGGATCGGGATCAGGGAGTCCCGTTTGGCGTTGGGGTGCCTTTTCAAAATGGGTTCAATGTCGGTAATCACTTGGCCAATTCCTTCTCTAAAACGTTCAACCGGGCGAAATACGCCACTTTTTCCAACGACATCGTCATGTCGATATCTTCCACGTAGACTTCCGGCGGCACGCGAAGCGGCACCGGGGCGAAATTCAGTATTCCGCGAATGCCGGACAACACCATCTGGTCGGCGATGGACTGCGCCTCTGCCGCCGGGACCGTGACGATCCCGACCCGGATGTCCAAGTCGGCCACTGTCTGGGCCAGTTGCGAAAGGTGATAGCAGCGGCAGCCCAGGATCACGCGGTCGATCTTGTACGGATCGAGATCGAAGGCCGCCACGATCGAAAGCCGGGGCCGCCTGCCCGCGAAATAGGACATGATGGCCCGCCCGAGGTTCCCGATGCCCACCAGGGCCACGCCCTGGCTCCGGGGGGAATCCAGAAAGACGCCGATGCTCTCGATCAGCTCGCGAACATCGTATCCACGCTTGGGGCTGCCGGTGTAACCGATGGACATCATGTCGCGCCGAACCTGCGCGGCCGTCCCGCCCGCCAGCGTCGCCAATTGATGCGAATAAACGTTCTGAACGTTCGACATCAACAGCGTGTTGAGCAGCCGACGGTAGAGACTTAGGCGTCCGATTGTCTTAACTGGAACCACTTCCTCGCAAACCTCACATTCAAGCAGCGGTACTGTGAAGATGGTAACGCTGTTACCAATTTCACAGAGGTAGTCTACGACAGAATCAACAGCATGTCAAGGGGAAAAATAGAAATTCTGCGGATTATCTGAATTATGCCCGCCGGGCGGCGAGGCCATTCATTAGCAATTAGTAGATAATGACTTAGGATCCACAACAAAAAAGAAACAGCATGAAGCACGGAGAGCACCAAGATCACCAAGAGCACAAAGAATTTGAATGTATTATTGGTGCTCTTGGTGGCCTTGGTGGCCTTGGTGAGCTTGGTGATTCATTTTGTTCGTGGTTCTTGTATATTATCACTGCTTGACCGGACCAGCCACGACGATGCCGAATTTCTTGCCATCCAACATGCACGGCAGGTAAACGCGGTGGCTCCTGGTGTCCAGGCCGATGGTCCTGGCGCTGACAACGGTGCCCAGCGTCTGCTCGACGACATACTGGCCGTCCCGGTTCGGGCCGACCACGGTCATGGTGCCGTCTTTGCCGTCGGCCGTCATGGCCAGGTTCATGCCAGGGTCGAACGCCACGCCGTCAACGCCCTCGCCCACGGGAACCGTCGCCAGGATCTTGCCGTCCTTCACGTCCACCATCACCAGCTTCTTGTTCTGGCAGCCCACAAAGAGCACGCCGCGCTTCGCGTCGATGGCCAGCCCGGTGGGGGACTCGCCCGGCTGCACCGACCAGTGCGCCAGCACCTTGGGGTTCAGCGAATCGATGGCGACGACCTCGGCCTTGTCCTCCACGTTCACGTAGACGTGCCCGGCGTTGTCCGTGGCGCCGTATTCCAGCGTCCCGCCGACCGCCAGCGTCACGGGCGGCGCGTCCAGGGCGGCCGGGTCGATGATCGTGATGTCGCCGCTCCTGTGATTGAACGCGAAGACCCGCTTGGAGGCCGCGTCGTAGAGGATCGCGTCCGGGCTCGTCCCGGCCTTGATCGTGCGGACGGGCTTGAACGTGTCCAGGTCGAACGCCGTGACGGAATTGTCCTTCCCGCTGCTGGCAAAGCCCAGGTTGCGGTCCCTCACAATCGCCACGCCGTGAACGCCCGACGTTCCGGGAACCTCGCCCAGCACCGCGCCGGTTTTCGCGTCCAGAACCATCACCCGGGTCGAGCGAGGCACGTACAGCCGCCCGGCCACGCCGTCGACCGCGATGTAATCCCACCGCCCCTCGCCGCCGACGGCAAGCGATTGGAGGACTTGGTACTTCGCAGGCGCCGCCGCCGTCGTATTGCACCCAGCCAGCGAGGTCCATGCCAGTGCGCTGGTCGCCAGGAGGGTCAATGCTTTGGATAGGCATTTCAGGGAGTTCATGTTCATTTCCTTTCGGCTCACGGAATAGTCCACAGATTACACAGATTCTCACAGATTAAGAGCAAAAGCGAAAGCAAAAGAAGGTTCTCATCCAATTTAAGTGCCTAACGCACTACGAAAGTCCCCACATAACCTAGGTAGGATTTATCGCTTTTTTGCCAACGGCAAAGCACCAAAGGGGTTCATCCGGCGGAATCG
>CAZYDC010000550.1:0-3359 GCA_964646065.1 uncultured Planctomycetaceae bacterium
TCCTCAAGCAGGTCAAGCAGATTTGGATCTACAAGAAGAACACCCAGCCGCTGGGGCATCGCAACGCCGGATGCGTGTTCAAGAACCCGCGCGGAATGTCGGCCGGGGCGCTGATCGACCGGGCCGGGCTCAAAGGCAAACGAGTCGGCGGGGCCTGCGTGTCGGACAAGCACGCGAACTTCATCCTGGCCGACCTGGGCGCCACCGCCGGAGACGTGCTCAAGCTCATCAATACCGTCCGCGAGACCGTGTACAAGAAAAACGAAGTCTACCTGGAGTTGGAAATCGAGGTCTGGTAAATGAGAAGTGAAAACGCCATGGATGGCGCAAACCGTAGCACGGGCGTCTCGCCCGTGAGTAGCATGGGCGTCCCGCCCATGAGTCCCACGGGCATCTTGCCCGTGGAAGAATTGCCCATCATCAAACGGGTCGGCGCCAAGCTCCCGCACTGGACCAAGACCGGGACAACCTACGCGACCACGTTCCGGCTGGGCGACTCTCTTCCCGCGCAAGTCGTGGAAGCCTGGCGGCGGGAGCGAGAGGAAATCGCTCAACGGGCGGCCTCGCAAAACCGCGGCCTGACCTGGATCGAACGAAAAGGACTCCAACAGCTTTACACGGATCGCGTGGAGAGCATCCTCAACAGAGGTCAGGGGGCCTGCTGGATGAAGAATGCCGAGGTCGCCCGAATCGTCCAGGATGCCCTGACGTTC
The DNA here is from genome assembly GCA_964646065.1 of uncultured Planctomycetaceae bacterium. GTDB lineage: Bacteria > Planctomycetota > Phycisphaerae > SM23-33 > SM23-33 > CAZYDC01. Next base: position 714 of record CAZYDC010000550.1, read on the forward strand.
TTCCACGGTCAGCGATACGAGATGTATGCATGGGCTGTGATGCCCAATCACGTTCACGCCGTGTTCAGGCCTCTTGGGGATTATGACCTGAGCGGCATCCTTCATTCGTGGAAATCCTTCACATCTAAGCTGGCAAACAAATTGCTGGCTCGTACGGGACAGTTTTGGCAGGAAGAATACTACGACCACCTTGTCCGAGATGAGGAAGATTTCATCCACTCGGTGAATTACACAATCAACAATCCCGCGCGGGCAGGGCTTGAGAATTGGCCGTGGGTTGGAATGCAAAAGAGCGAAATCCGAGATGTTCTCGATCCGGCGGCGCAAGACCAGCGTGTTGCGAGTGACCAGGCGGAACACGGGCGGGACGCCCGTGGGACTCATGGGCGGGACGCCCATGCTACTCACGGGCGGGACGCCCGTGCTACGCTCGACATCACCGTCCTCATGGGCGGGCCTTCCAGCGAGCGCGAGGTCAGCCTGCTTTCGGGCGAGGCCATCGCCGCGGCCCTGGAGCGAAACGGCCACAAGGTGACCCGCAGCGATATTTCCCCCGCTGACGTAACGGCCTTGAAGCGCAAGGGCATCGACGTGGTGTTCATCGCGCTGCACGGCGCGTTCGGCGAGAGCGGCGAGGTGCAGGCCCTCTGCGAGGAGCATGGTCTGCGGTACATCGGTTCGCCCGCCAAGGCCAGCGAGCGGGCGATGAACAAAGCGACCGCCAAGGAGTACTTCCGCAACGCGGGTCTGAACATCGCGGAAGGTCTGGTGGTTCAAAATTCCGGCGGGGCTGGTCACTTCAGTGACCCGGCAACGAAGGCCCATATCGAATCGCTCGGTCTTCCCATCGTCATCAAACCGGTGGACGGCGGTTCGAGCGTGGATGTTGTGATCGCCCGCGACGCCGCCGTTCGCGACGCGGAGCTGTCGCGCCTGGTGGACAAGTACGGCTGCATGATGGTCGAGCGGTTCATCGCCGGCCGCGAGCTGACCGTGGGCATCCTGGGCGACCAGGCCTTGCCGATCATCGAGATCGTGCCCGACGGATCGTTCTACGACTACCGGGCCAAGTACTCCGACCAGGCCCAGACGCGATATGTGTTCGATCACGGCATCGCGCCGGAGATCGTCCAGTCGATCCAACGCGACGCCCTGGCCGCCCACCGCAGCCTGGGCTGCCGCGACATGTCCCGCGTGGATTTCATCCTCACGCCCGAGGGCAAGGCCTACGTGCTGGAGATCAACACCATCCCCGGATTCACCAGCCATTCGCTGCTGCCCAAGGCCGCCGCGAAGGTCGGCGTCAGCTTCGAGCAACTTGTGGAACGCATCGCGCGAATGGCGATGGCGAGATAATTTCAAATGTGGTTCAAGAAGAAGGATAAATCCAAACAGGACGACCGCCCCCGAGGCCTCGGCCGTGTGCCGGGGCTGAGGTTCTTCCTGATCCTGCTGGTGCTTTGCGGCCTGGTGGTCGGCGGGGCGGCCGGAATGCGCCATCTGGACATGGGCGTGCAGAAGGGCAAGTTCGGGCCGGTCGTGCAATATGTCGGCGCGGTCCTGGAAGACCCTCCGCCCCCGCCCTGGATGCCCGACCTGGTCAGCACCGACATCGGCAAGTCGATCCTGCCCAAAGGGGCGAACTACGGCGACCTGGAGTTGCAGGGCAAGGTCGATGAACTCGCCGCCGCCAACCCCTGGGTCCGCCAGGTGCTGAGCGTCTCGCGCCGCATGGACAAGCGCGACCCCCGCATCGGCCTGATCGTGCTGAGCGCCAAGTACCGCCAGCCGGCCGCCGCGGTCCAGACCGAGCAGGGGCTGCTGTACGTGGACCGCGAAGGCTTCCGCCTGCCCGAGGCCCAGACGCCGCAGTACATGAAGTGGTTGCCCGCCGCCCCGGGCAAGCCGTCCCGGCAGGCGTGCTACATCCATCCGGGCGACGCCCCGGACCTGGAGCAGATTCACTACATCGAGATTCAGGGCGTCTCCACGCCGCCCCCGCCCGTCGGCAGGAAGTGGGACGCCCAGGACCTCGCCGAGGGCCTCAAGCTGGTGGACCTGATGTGGAGCCAGCCGCACATCGGAAAACAGATCGCCGTCGTGGACGTGCGGAATTTCGACGGTCGCATCAACCCCCAGGACTCGTTCCTGCGGATGATCGCCAAGGACAAGTTCACCGCCGGCGCCAAGACGACCGAGATCCTTTTCGGCCAGTTCCCCGGCCTGGAGTCCGCCGCCGAAATCCCGCCCGACCGCAGCAAGTGGCCGCCCGGCCTGGAGGAGAAACTCAAGAAGGCGGCGGCCGAAATCCCCTCCGACCGCAAGATGCTCTATCTGGACCACTACGCCAAGTCGCACGGCGGTCTGCTGGCCGGAAAGAACCGCCAGCTCGACTTGCGATACGACGACCTCCACGTCAGCAACGATTGATTCGCTCGCTTGGCCGGTTAGCGAATCGCATTTAACTGAATACGATAAGTCCCTATGGCCACATTGTATATATCGTGTGGCGCCCCCAAGTCCGCGCGGGCATGTTGGCCCGCAAAAGACATGCAAACGCACGTTTGGGCCTGCCGCCACAAGCGTTTTGCGAAGATTCGGAACGCATTGGAACCTGTTTTGGGGGCATTGGGAAGCCATTGGAAC
>CAZYDC010000551.1:0-3357 GCA_964646065.1 uncultured Planctomycetaceae bacterium
GACCTGTTCACGCCGCAACTCATCGACGCCCAGAAACGCTACGCACGCGACCTGCTGACCCACGTTAACGCCTACCGCAGGTGCCGCTACGCCGACGATGCCACCGTCGCTTTCGTCGAGATCAACAACGAGGACAGCCTGTTCATGTGGGGCGCGGAAGGCGAGTTGCGAAACCTGCCCGACTATTATGCCGGCCTGCTGCGGATCAGGTTCGCCGATTACCTCAAGTCGCGATACGGCACCACGGACAAACTCCGCGAGGCCTGGTCCAAAGGCGCCGAGGAACTCGGCGACAACTTGTTCCTCCTCAACAACATCACGTTCGATCAGGGGCAAGGCTGGCGCTTGGAACAGCACGACAAGTCCAAAGGCGAAGTGAAGCAGCAAGGCAAGACGGGCCTGCGAATCGCCATCGCCAACGACGACGGCACCGGCTGGCATCTCCAGCTCGTCCAGGGCGGATTGAAGCTCAAGGGCGGGAAATATTACACGCTCAGTTTCCGCGCGAAGGCGGCAGCGACGCGAACCATCGGGTACGGTTGCGGCCAGCATCACGAGCCGTGGAATTCGCTGGGCCTGGGCGGCCAGGTGAACCTCGGCGAGCCGTGGGGGACGTATCGGTTCGGTTTCGTCGCCTCGGCCGATGATGACAACGCCCGCGTGTCGTTCGCGCTGGGCGGCGCGGCGGCGGCCGTCGAGTTGGACGACATCTCCCTTCGGCCGGGCGGGCGCGAAGGCCTGGCCAAGGACGAGACCGTCGAGGCGGGCAACATCGCACTCTTCGCCGCCGCCGAGACCGACGCCCGCGCCACCGACCGCATGATGTTCCTGGCCACCACAGAAAAGGCCTATTTCGACGACATGCGGAATTTCGTCAAGAAGGACCTCGGCTGCAAGGCGATGGTGACGGGCACGATCGTTTTCGGGCCGCTGGGCCTGTACGCTCAGAGCGACATGGACTATATCGACGGTCACGCGTACTGGAATCATCCGCAGTTTCCCGGCCGGCCTTGGGACCCCGCCAACTGGATTGTGACGCAGACGGCCATGGTGGATCATCCCGAGCAGTCGCCGCTGTTTGAACTGGCGGCCGAGCGATTGGCGGGCAAGCCTTACACGGTCAGCGAGTACAACCACCCGGCCCCGAACGACTGCCAGGCCGAGTGCGTGCCGATGATCTCCGCCTTCGCGGCCTCGCAGGACTGGGACGGCGTGTGGCTGTTCGCGTACAGCCACCGCACGGGCGATGTCGATCCGCAACACTTTGAGAGCTTCTTCGACATCGACGCCAACCCCGCCAAGTGGGGCTTCATGCCGGCCGGGGCGATCATCTTTCGCACCGCCGCCGTGCGACCAGCCGACGCGCAAAGAACCTTCGCCCTCTCCGACGCCAAGGATGTTCTGGCCGACCTGGTGCGTCTGCACCAGAAAAGCGGCATGAATATGCTCGCCGCCATCGGGGCCGACAAGAAGGACCGTACGAAGTTGCTGCGCACGCGACTGGCCGTGAAGCTCAATGGCAAGGACGACTATTCGGTGGTCGATGGCGCTTCTGCGTTGGTAGAGGGGCTTTACTGGCCTCGCGTCCACGAACGAGGTTGGTTCAATTGTATTGGATCCGGTTGCCGAATTGGCATAGTTGGTCCGATAGGCGGTGTTCGTGAGCATCTGGGCGAGCCCGGTGAATCCGGCAACCTCTACCCTGGCTACCGTCCCGCCTGTTTTGCCTCCACGACCGTGCCGTTGGACGGCCTGCCCTACGAAAAAAGCCAGAAATTGTTGGTGACCGTCTGCGGTCGATGCGAGAACACCGGCATGAAGTTCTCCGATGATCGCCGCACCGTGGGGCGGGATTGGGGCAAGCCGCCGGTCCTGATCGAGGCGGTAACCTCGACTTCCGACAGAGGCACGCAGTTGCCCTCGGGCCATTGGAAGTGCCAGGCCCTGGCGCCTGACGGCACGGCGGCGACGGATGTGCCGGTGAAAGTCGACCAGGAAAAACATCGCGAGTACGTCAAGTTCGACTCGAAGTACAAGACCATGTGGTACGTGCTGACTCGAAGCGAGTAGCCAGCGCATTCGGGAATTCGCTGGGTGCATTTCGGTTTGCCCGTAGGCAGTTTGACCTCAAAGCGCGATAGGGTGCCCCACTGCGCCGACCAGCAAGCCCGCCAATTACTCTTGGAGATCGATGGCGGGCAAGCTGGATCTTACGTCGGCTTGCCGGTCGGCGACGCGAGACCTTCAAGAGAAAAGAACCCAGGTATTTGGACATCCTTCGAGGATAAACGCTACTGTAGAAGCATCGACGCGATATTTCCCGAAAATCAAGATACACCCTTCGACGGTGGAAGCCTGTCATACCAAGCCGGAACCCGGTAGAATCGTGAATATCCGCCGACAGTGGTCGGCCGCCCCTGATCTGCGCGATTGAAGGCTCAAAGGACCATCGCAGGCGGCGATAATTGGCCAACGCCCTCGTATAAGGTTTGGCGAATCGATCTTCGCTGTTGAGTGTTCAATGGGGTATCCTGTAAGTTAAGTCCATATTCAGACGTTAAGACTTTTTTTGAAAGGTTGCTCTCATGGCAAAACGTTTTTCCAGCACAGTGATTCAAAGTCTCCTTGCCTTCAGTGCTCTGGTGATAACGATCATGGTTTTCCAGGCGCCTGCGCGGGCCGGGGCGCCCGATTGCGAACTCAAGGTCGCCGACGCCAAGCTGATCGTCAAAGGCCAGCCCGCCAAGTTCGACACCGCCAAGAACACCTTCGGGCCGGGCATGGACGGCATGAAGCTGGATAGCGATCAGCCGCTGGGCTACCAGCTTCGCTGGACCATTCAGGCGCCCGAGGGCGACTACTACATCGGCCAGCCGATCCTGTGCGAGCAGTTCTTTGACATTGGCGAAGGGCACCACCAGTCGTTGCAGATTTACCTCAATGACACTCGCCTGACCTGGGCCACGTACACGATGCCCCGCAGGCCCGAAGGGGCGGCCGAGCAGACCCGCTACCAGGCCGAACTCCGCGTGGAGCAGCCGATCCACATCAAGCCCGGCGACACGCTGCGGCTGGTGCAGACCAATTCCAGCTCCGTGCTGGGTTCGATGCGGCTGTACAAGACCGCGCCGCCGGCGGGCGAGTTTCGCATCACCATGCCGGACACCGGGCGGCTGGAAAGCCAGTGGATCGTCGGCCAGTTGACGGAGCCCAAGCGGCAGGGGGCCAAGATCACTCAGGAAGTCACGCTGTACAATCCCGGCGTGCTGCCGCATACGTTCAAGCTGGAGGCGACGGCCAAAGATTACATCCAGAGCGTGCTGCTCAAGAAGGATGAGCAGGTTACGATTCCGCCGG
>CAZYDC010000552.1:0-3342 GCA_964646065.1 uncultured Planctomycetaceae bacterium
ATGATGCGGCTCGCCGCTTAGCCCGGATTACACGCGGCGGCGTGCGGGCGTGTGAGTCGGTTCGCGGGGACATCCTGCGAACGATCCAGGAACGGCGCGGGCGAATTTGCACGACCATGTTCGACTTCTACGCCATGCCCCAAGACTGGCCGGGGAGAACCGACGCCGCTAAATTACCCTTGGACCAAAAAGGCGACCACGTCGAGAAGGCCCTGCTCGACGAACTGGCCGCCCACGCGGGCGACGGGTTCCGGCAGGAATTGTTCATCCCTTACGTGCAGGTTCACGAATTCGAGGCCCTGCTGTTCTCGGATGTGACAAAGATCGCCGAAGTGCTCTCGCCGATTGCCGGCACACCGGAAGCCCAGATTAGCGCACTTCTAAAAGCGGTCCTCGACAAGGCCGGGCAGGCCGAGGCCATCAACGACAATTACGAAACCTGCCCATCCAGGCGCATCTCGTCGCTTGTGAAGGCCTATCGCAAACCCGCCTTCGGGGCGATCATTGCCGGCAGGATCGGTTTGGATGCGATGAAGGCGGCGTGCCCTCATTTCGGGAAGTGGGTTGCGCGGCTTGAATCTCTGGGCCAAGCCTGAACGTCCCGCCCGCCAAGGTAGCATGGGCATCTTGCCCATGAGTCTCAGGGCCATCTTGGCCCTGTCTTTACGAGTGGTCGCATGGGCGGGACGCCCATGGTACTCATGGGCAAGATGCCCATGCTACATTTCACCGCCCGCCCTACCCGATCAGCAGCCAGACGTTGGCGGCGAGGAACGCGGGGGCGGTGATCCAGAAGGTGATGCGGTCGATTCGTTTTGATTGGTGTTCGAGCTTGCGGTGCCACAGGTGCAGCGAATAGGCGGTCTCGAAGAGCGAGACCAGGATCACGCACGCCGTCACCAGGTGCAGTTTGTCGGCCAGCGTCAGGACGCCGATTTCGGGCAGGTAGGCGGAAATCACCGTGTGGCTGGACACCACCGCGAACACCGCGCCCACCGTCAGGCCCAGGCGATGCTCCGGTTTCACGAAGAACACCGTGAACGCCACCAACGCCGAGAGGTACAGCCCCGAGAAAATCTTGAACGAGTGGATCACGTCCGCGCGGCGCAGGTCCAGGGTGAACACCGGCCGAGAGAAGAAGGTCTGTTTCCCCGTCGGGTGCCTCGGGTCGCCGTAGTTGGTCGCGTAGTCGTGCGTGAGCACGTCGGCGGAAATGCCTTCGTAGGTCCATCCGGGCACTCGAAAATTGCCGTCCACGCCGCAGTTCTCGCGGTCGGCGACGTAGACCAACTGGTCGGCCTCCAGATCGTTGTCCTCGATCTCGATCGCGAGTTTCTGCCGCCCCAGCGGAAACCGCTCGACGTTCCAGAAGCATGTCATGGTCGCCTGCACGCGAATGCAGGCGTAGTTCACATCGCCGACCTTGTCGATACGCTCGATCTGGCGCGAGTCGATCTTGCCGTTGGTCAGCTCGAAGGTCTCGTACGGTTTGCGGGCGTCGTCCTTCCAGCGGAACCACAGCCAGAAATCCAGCGAGAACTGGTTGTTGGGCACGTCCAGGCTGGTCAGGCGAAGGGCGTGCATGCCAATCTCGACGCGGATCGGCTGGCCGAGGGGACGGTTCACGTCGGGCAGCTTTCCGCCAACCGAAAAGGGCGCAGGCGCGGAGGCCGGCGCCGAGGCGGGCAATGTCTGGCCCACCGCCCAAGCCGGCGCAAGCAGAACGATCCCCGCCGACGCGATCAACACCGACGCGCAGAACCTCGATATTTTCGATTCAACCATTCACGAAGCCCGTCCCGCACAAAAAGGCGCGGTATGGGTACTATCGGCAGAAATCGGCCGCGGGTGATTCACGCGCTGGATCGCCCCGCGAAAAAACTTTTGCGGAATCCTCCGACATGCCTCCCCCCGCGTGCGTGGTATAATCGTGGAACGCGGCCAGGCGAACCGCCCGCCCGCGCGGCATCGAGAAAGACTAACGGAGCCAGTGAGAACAACATGACAATCAGCAGTATTTCCCGCGGATTATCGGCGGCCCTTGCGGTAGTGGTTTTGTCGGCGGCGGCGGTGTCGGCCTTTGCGGACGGCAAGGGGTGGACGGAGTCGCTCAAGGAAGCCCAGCAGGCGTCCAAGGATTCGGGCAAGCCGATCCTGGCCAATTTCACCGGCAGCGACTGGTGCCCCTATTGCATCTCGCTGGAGAAGGAAGTCTTTTCGACCGAGCAATTCGCCAAGTGGGCGGCCGACAAGGTGGTGCTCCTGAAATTGGATTTCCCGCACGGCAATCGCCAGGGTGCCGACCTCAAACAGCAGAACCAGGCCATGTCCGCGAAGTTCAAGATCGACGGGTATCCGACGGTCGTCTTCATGGACGCCGACGGCGCCGAGTTGGGGCGGAGCGGATATTTCCCCGGCGGGCCTGAACACTGGATCAAAAGCGCCGAAAAACTCCTGGGCAAGCGCCCCAAACCGCCCGCGGCCGAGGCGATGGGCGTTGCCGCCACGCTGGCCGACGGGCTGGAACAGGCCCAGCAGATGGATTGCCCCTTGATGCTCGTGGTGACGCCCGCGGCCAACGCGGCCGCTAGGAAGGCCACGGAAACCGCCTTCGCGGACAAGGAATTCATCAAGTTGGCCAATTCTCGTCTGGCCGTCGCCTGGCTGAAGGAATTGCCGGCCAAAGGGTCGGACGAGGAAAAGGCCCTCGCGGATTTCAAGAAGCAGCACAAGCTGGGCGCGATGACCACCTTCGCGGCCTTGCTGGACCTCAAGCAGGACAAACCGCTCTATCAGGCCACGGTGCTGCCCAAGCCGCAGACGGTCGTCGCGGCGATTGGGAAGTCGCTGCCCAAGACCGCGTACAACGGCGGGTGGCTGGAGGATTACGGCACGGCCCAGGCCATCGCCGCCGCCAGGAAGAGGCCGATCCTGCTGAATTTCACATCCGGCGCGGCCTCGTCGCTTTGCGTCAAGCTCGACTCGCAGGTTTTCGCAACGGACGATTTTCGCAAGTACGCCCGGCAGAACCTGGTGCTGGTAAAGGTCGATTTCACCAAGCTTCAGCCGCTGACCAAGGACATCCAGAAGCAGAACGACGACCTGGCCAGGAAATACGAAGCGGACAAGTTTCCCACGATCGTCCTGTTGGACACCGACGGCAAGCAGGTGGGCAAGCTGACGTACCAGTTGGACGGCCCGGGCCCGTATATCGAGAAGGTCAAAAAGCTGGTGTTCGGGGAGAAGCAGGATCGGTAAAACATCAAGGTGTCAACCGGTGCCCTGACGCGCCGACCAGCAAGCCCGCCAACTATTCCTCGAGAACGATGGCGGGCAAGCTGG
>CAZYDC010000553.1:0-3327 GCA_964646065.1 uncultured Planctomycetaceae bacterium
AAAGGATGTGACTGCCATGCCGCGAACGAAGTCCGTGAAAGTCGTGTTCTGGAGCAAGGCCGGCGAGTCCCGGCGAGACGCCCGCCTCCGACAGGCCGCGGCCAAGCCTGCCGGCATGGCGTTTGAACCGGATGGCCGATTCTACGCGGGCACCCTGGCCGCGCCGGAAGAGGGAACGCTGGCGCTTTCAATTTTCTCGCCGCGCCCGATCCGCCTGTGGATCGGCGGGGCGGTCGTGCTGGACGAGGGATTGTTCCGGGCCTGGTTTGAGCGTTCCGTTACGGCGGCGGCGGCGGTGGTTCCCTGCTCAAAAGGCGAGGTAAATTTCCTGGTCGAGGTCGGCCCGAGATCGCTGTGGCATGAGGGCATGGACCGCGACTGCCCGTCGCGAAATCGCGCGTACGTTCGGGCGGAACTTGCGAGGCGGCTGCCCGACCGGTTGTCGCTGGAAGGTTTCGTGACGCCTGGCGCAGCCGCGCCGGCGATGTCGGTGCGATTCCTCCGTGCGCAGTTCCGGCGCGACGGCGTGACCTGGCAGCACGTGCTGGTCAGGCCGGCGGCTGGGTTCAAGTCGGCCGCGCCTTCGCTGGATTACGTCTCGCCGTGGGATGAACCGGCCGAGCCGCTCCTGCTTCGTTCGTCGATTCCGCCTTGCGACGCCATCGAAGGAACCACCGACGCCCAGCGGGCCGCCGGCGTGCGGCGGTTCTTTGTGCCGGTCGCCAACGACCGCGACGAGCCCGCGCCGCTCCGCGAGAGCGGGGCGGAAAAGCGCATCGAGCCGGTGATCGAGTCCGCCCGCATGTTGTCGCTCACCGTGGAAGGCCCCGGCGGGAGCGTCGCGCTGGCCATGCCCGGTTTTGAAAGTCTCGGCAGGCTCGCGCCGCACCGCGAGTTTCGCGCGGTGGAGTTCCCGGCCTTCGACGCCATTCGCGATCAACTGCCCGAGCCTGTGTTGCCGCCCTCGCTGAGCCGCTACGGCAAAACCTATTACGAAGCGTGGCGGATGCTGCTGACGCTGGTCCGCAAGCCCGCGCCGGAAAGCGGGCTGCCTGGCGCGTACCTGGGCACGGCGGCCAAGGGTTTCCTGGTGCATCAGTTCGTGTGGGACTCGTCGTTCACGGCGATGGCGACGGCGTACGGTTGGCGCGCCTTGCCGGCGTACGCCACGCTGGACCTGCTGTACTCGCGTCAGTTCGACGGCGGGTATCTGCATCGCGAGCACGACGTGCGCGACGGTCTGCCGGCGGCGTGCGAGCCGGACTTCAGTCCGAATCCGCCGATCACGTCGGTGGCGGAGTGGGCGATCGCCTCGCTCACGGGCGACCGCCTTCGGCTGGCGCGGGTGTACGGGGCGCTGGCAAACCAGCATCGCTGGATCGCCGCCAACCGGCGGTTGGCCGACGGTACGTACTGGACGACCGGCCTGGCCAACGGGCTGGACAACTCGCCATCCCTGGGCGATGGCTACCCGTGCCTGACCGCGCAGATGGCGCATGACGCGGACATCCTGGGCCGCATGGCGCACGTGCTGCGGCTCGATGCCGAGGCCGACGCCTGGCGGCGCGAGCACGACCAGATCGGCCAGGCGCTCAACGACAAACTGTGGAGCGAGGACATGCAAATTTACACCACGTCGCTCGCGGGCGGCGGGCACAACCCCAACAAGGTCGTCACCGCGTTTTGGCCGCTGTGGGCTGGAGTCGTCCCGCCCGAGCGCGTTGAGACGCTCGCACGCCACCTCAAGGATCCCAGCAGCTTTTGGCGGCATCACCCGATTCCCAGCCTGGCGGCCGACTCGCCGCACTTTCGGCCGGGCGGCGACTACTGGCGAGGCTCGACCTGGGCGCCGACCAATTACGCCGCCATCAAAGGGTTCGACCGCGCGGGGCGGCACGACCTGGCCGTCGAGACTTCGCTGCGGCACCTGTCGTGCATCGCGGAGGCGTTTGAGGACACCGGCCACTTCTGGGAGAACTACTCCAGCGAGGCCTCCACGAAGGGCGTGTGGTCAGGTCCGGACTATTGCTGGACGGCGCTTGGCCCCATCGCGTTATTGCTGGAGGTCGTGCTGGGCTTCGAGGCCGACGCGCTGACCAACACGCTGCGGTGGCGGCTGCCCGCGGAATCCGGCGCCGGGGTGCGGCGGCTGGCGGTGGGCCAGACCACCGTCAGCGCCGTCTGTGAAGACGCCCCCGACGGCGGGCGGAAACTGAACGTCGAATCCAATCGCGCCTTCACGCTGGAGGTGCATCCGCCCAAGGGCAAGCCGCAGCGATTCGCCTGCCCCGCCGGCGCCAGCACGTGGGTCGTGAAGTAAGGCTTTTCTGCGGGTCTTCAGAAACAGCGAACCGACGAACACTCGAACAATCGAACAATCGAAGTCAGAAGTACGGATCCGTTTTTCGAGCTCTGGACTTCTGCCTTCGCCGCTCGATGGTTCGCTGTTCGTCGGTTCGCTTTTAGCCTAAATCGGACTACTTCGCGACTTCCACCGCCGCCGCCTTGGCCGCGCCGTAGTTCATCTCGGCCATTTGCTTGAGCTGGTGCCACTTGGACAGGATGTTTTTGGAGGCCTGGTCCGCGAGTTTCTTGGCCAGGTCCGGATCGGACTTGGTGAGCATCTTGAACCGGGTCTCGTTGTAGGCGTAGTCGGTGAAGCTGATGCTGGGCTCCTTGGAGTCCAGTTGCAGCGGGTTCTTGCCCTGGTCGGCCAGGCGGGGGTCGAAGCGGTAGAGGGGCCAGGCGCCCGAGGCCACCGCGGCCTTCTGCTGGTCGAAGCCCTTGGACATGTTGATGCCCTGGGCGATGCAGTGCGAGTAGGCGATAATCAGGCTGGAGCCCGGATAGCTCTCGGCCTCGACGAACGCCTTGACGGCGTGGTTGTCGTTGGCGCCCATCGCGATCTGGGCGACGTAGATGTTTCCGTAGCTCACGGCGATCATGCCCAGATCCTTCTTGGCCATGGGCTTTCCGGATGCGGCGAATTTTGCGACCGCGCCGATGGGCGTGGCCTTGGAGCACTGCCCGCCGGTGTTGGAGTAGACCTGCGTGTCCAGGACCAGCACGTTGATGTTCCGGCCCTGGGCCAGCACATGGTCCAGGCCGCCGTAGCCGATGTCATAGGCCCACCCGTCGCCGCCGACCGCCCAGACGCTCTTGGCCACCAGCATGTCGGCCAGGGTCAGCAGTTGCTTGGCCCGGGGCTGTGCAAAACCGGTGAGCTTGGCCTTGAGGACCGAGACTCGCTGCCGCTGATCGGCGATGCCCTTCTCGGTGGTCTGGTCGGCGGACAACAGCGCGTCGGCCAGGTCGGCCCCGATGGCG
>CAZYDC010000554.1:0-3321 GCA_964646065.1 uncultured Planctomycetaceae bacterium
CAATGTGTCACCGGGAATATCCGATAGACATAGTCGGGATTAGCGGCCGGCGGGCGCAATCCTTGGTTACAACTAAGGTTAGTTGATAGGCAAGAAACCGCAGCGAAGATTGCCGTTTTGCGGCTCGAAGACGAATCGCCCGCCCTGCCGGTCAATGCAATTGCCAGTTTCGCCGGAGCATCCACTCGCAGGTGAGCAAGGCCGCGAAGGCCAGGAACAGGGCGGTGAAGTTGTAGAGCTTCATGTCTCGCGCCTGCGGACCCAGGCCCTGGCGGACCTGCTGGCGATGCACGATTTCGTCCAACAGTTCGGGCAAGCGGGTGATGTCGGTGTAGCGGCCGCTGGAGTCCCGCGCGATCTGCTGGAGCGTGTCGGTGTCGCGGGCCAGGCGGTCCAGCTCGGCCTGGTGCTCGGCCACGATCAGCGTCAGTTCGTCGGTGCCCAGCGGGACCTCCGGCGAATGCGGGTCGGTGACCAGCAGCTTGATACGATACTTGCCCGGCTTCTGGGCCACCCAGGTCCCGCCGAAAAGCTTGTCCTCGCGGTTGGCCGTCAGGGACACTTCCTGGTTGGGAATCTTCGGGTCCTCGTGAATTATCATGCATCGGACGTTGACCGATTTTTCGCCCGCCCCCGGCCGCTCGTCCTGCACGCGGGCCTGGAGCGAGAGCATGGCGCCGGATTGCATGTACTGGCGGTCGGTCCGCAGCAGCACCTGGGTCCCGGCGTTGCGGCTCTTGGTGGACACGTTGGCCAGGTAGCGGATCATCTGCCCCCAGAATCGCTGGTAGGGGCTGTCTTTTCCCAGGGCGTGGATTCGCTCGTTGCGGTTCCATTGCCAGGTGGTGTCGGCGGTGAAGGCGGCGCTGCGTCCGCCGCCGAAGTTCTGCACGGCCAGCACGATCAGCGGCCCGGCCTCGTTGCGCCGGGTCGGATGCACCGCCAGCACCGACGCCGCCGGCTTGGCCGAAACCACGCTCACGCAACCCAGCAGGTCGGGCAGCGGAAGCAGCTTGGGGTCGGGCTTGCGATTGCCGGGGCCCGAAAAATAATCCGCGATGCCGTCGAAGATCGGATGCGCCACGCCCGCGGCCGTCAGTTGCGGCAGGAAGGCCGTGAACTCCTGAGGCATGGCCCGGCTGCCCACGGTCACCGGCAGCACCTCTTCGAGCTTGGTTCCCTGAAAACCGCCTGGGCCAAAACTGTTGTGCCCGCCCAGCATCATCAGTCCGCCGCCGCGATTGACGAAGTCCGCCAGCTTCTGAAGCTGGCCGTTCGAGAAGTACGTGCGGTCCAGGTCGCCCAGGATAATCACGTCGAACAGCGCGAAGTCCGAATCGGTGGCCGGCAGCCCGTGCAGCGTGATGTCCCCGATGCTGCCCTGGGCCCAGAACCGCCGCGGTTGAACCTGCACCATTCCGATGAATTGCAGGTTCGGGTCCATCTCCAGCGCGCGGCGAAGGTCCTTGTATTCCGGGCGCATCGTGCCCTCGACGTACAGCACGCGGACGCGCGGCTCGATCACCAGCATGTGCAGCGCGGCCTCGTTGTCATCCAGCGTGGACTCGCCCTCCTGCGGGGCGACGGCGACGCGGAGCTTTCGCAGTTCGGTCTTGCTCGTGCCCTGCGCGGCCGAGCCATGCGGCCCGCCGGCAGGCGCGCTGGCGGCGCCGGGGACCGACGTGGGAGTCCACTTCAGCTCGAACGTGGTCAGGCCGGTCGCCGCGTCCAGGGTCTTGTTGTCCCGCGCGATCGGCTGATCGTTGCCTTCCTCGAACAACTGGCACTCGATGGGCACCTGGCCGATGCTGGTGCCCTGCACATGCACCTTGAACGTGGTGACGTTGTTTCGCACGGCCTCCAGGGGCGCGTCGATCGAGGCGATGGCCAGGTTGCGTTTCCCGGTCGGGGCCTTGTCGGCGCTGCCGATGCCGGCGACGAAAATCGGGACGCCGATTTCCGCCACGGCGTTGGCGACGCTGTCAGGCGTATTGTGGATGCCGTCGGAGATCAGCAAAATGCCCGGCATGTCGGAGCGGTCGAGCTGGCCGCCGGCGGCCAGGCGAAGGGCCAGCGCGATGTTGGTTTCCTCGGTGCCCGGGCCGGTGGGCTTCAGCGCGGCCAGCGCCTCCAGCGAGGGCGCGAGCTGGTAGGTCTTGGCGAAATGGCCCCACAGCGGGTGGAACGTCCGCTCGATGCGGCTGCGCTGGTAGTTGAGCTGGGCGACCGCTTGCGAGTACCGCTCGCCCAAGGCCGGGTCGTCGATGGCGCCCATCGATCCGCTGCGGTCCAGCAGGATCGGAAGGTCGGGCTTGTTCGAGGGGCTGTCGGAGGTGAAGCTCAAGGCCGGTTTGAACAGGATCAGCAGCAAGGCCAGGATCGCCAGGCAGCGAAGGACCATCAGCGTCGCCATCCGCCGCGTGCCCAGGTAGGAGTACACGCTGTTGTAGAACACCCCCACCGCCATCGCCACCCAGAGCCCCAAGGCCAGCATCCATCGCAGCGTGATGGAGTTGCCCTCGCTGCCGCAAAGCACCAGTGCGGCGATGGTCGCCGCCGCGACCGCCAGGCCGCCCCCCAGCGCGCCGAACGCCCCGACGCGATGACGGTAAAACCGCCAGCCTGCCGTGCCCAGCAGCACCGGCGCCAGACCCACCGGGCCCAGCGCCGCCGCCATGCACAGCACGCCCTGGTAATACTGCCTGGTCACCAGCCGCCAAATGCCGGTCGCCAGCAACACGAGCACCACGGCCGCCAGCAGCATCGCCAGCAGACCGCCGTCTGTGGCGCCCTGAAATTCAAGCGTGGTCTCCATCAACTATTCAATCCGCCGGGAAAACTCCGGTTCCGACCAAAAAGACAATCATCCGCGTAGAAAAGAAACATCCAACGCGCTAACGGAAATCATACCAATAATTCCATCGTAAGGGTTTTGATTTTTTCAGGGCCTTATGGTCTGGAGGTGCTCCAGCAGCGCCGACAAGCAAGCTGGATCTCACGTCGGCTTGCCTGTCGGCGCAGTGGAACTTTCCAGGAGGAAAAATTCCGGTAATCAGGCTATTCCAGTTTGCCCGCCCCGGCCGCGGCGCGGGTGGCGAAGATGGGGCAGGTGCGGCCGAACTTCGCGGCGAAGCCTTTCTGGATCGACTCGGTGATTTCGGCCGCGCGGGCCGCCTCGGCCAAGACGATCGCGCATCCGCCGAATCCGCCGCCGGTCATTCGTGCGCCGTACACGCCTTCGCAGCGGCGGGCCTGCTCGACGATCTCGTCCAACTCCAGGCAGGAAATCTCGTAGTCGTCGCGCATCGAATCGTGCGAGGC